>CALAJO010000034.1 GCA_937922745.1 uncultured cyanobacterium | reverse complement strand
TCATTTGTGTTTCCTTACTTTGTATTTGAATGGGCTGTTTTAAGGTGTACTAATAAACGCCCTCCAATGACAAAATTGCGTTTTATCATATGATTTCTTTACATCTCAGGTTTGCCTTGGGCGGGTGGGTTTCGGTAAACTATCGGTATGAACATTTCCCCGCAACATCCAGGTTCTTCCCAAAAGCGCATTATGTCCGGCATGCGGCCCACTGGTCGGTTGCACTTAGGCCACTATGTGGGTGTGCTGAAAAACTGGATTACACTACAGCACCAATATCAAAGTTTCTTCTCCATTGCCGATTGGCATGCGCTGACCACCAAGTATGATGAAACCCAAGGCCTGAATGGTCACATTCTGGATGTGGCCCTGGACTGGCTGGGCGCTGGGGTTGACCCCGTTGTGGCGACGGTTTTTGTCCAGTCCCAGGTGCCGGAAGTGGCCGAACTGCACCTGCTTCTCAGCATGCTAACCCCTAAAAAGTGGGTCGAAACCGATCCGACGCTGAAGGACATGGTGCAAATGCTGCACGAAGATTTGAACTATGGCCTCTTAGGGTATCCTATCCTGCAAACCGCCGATATCCTCTCGGTTAAGGCGCACCTCGTGCCGGTTGGAAAGGATCAGCTGGCGCACTTGGAGATTTCCCGGGATATCGTGACCCGCTTTAACCACCTCTACCAGGTAGAGCTGTTCCCGGCCCCGCAGCCGTTGCTGACGGAAACCCCGATGCTGCCCGGCGTGGATGGTCGGAAGATGGGCAAGTCCTATGGCAACGCCATCTACCTCTCGGATACGGAGGAGGAAACCTGGCAGAAGATCAAACAGGGCATCACCGATCCCGCCCGCATCAAACGCACCGATCCGGGTAATCCGCTGGAGTGCGAGGTCATCTACAAGTATTACGAGGTATTTGCCCCGTCGGATGTGCAGGCCCTGGCCGCAGAAGAATGTCGCACCGCGGCGCGCGGCTGTATGGATTGCAAGCGCATTCTGGCCGACGTGATTAACGCCCAGCTCCGCCCCATGCGGGAGCGCCGCCAGGCCTTGGCGGAAGACCTGGGCCAGGTGAGACAGATTTTGAAGGACGGCAGCGAGAAAGCCCGCGAAGAATGCCGGCAAACCCTCCAGGAAGTCCGCTCGGCCATGAAGCTGTTCAGCTTGGATTAACATATTTTTTATACTCTCTGTCGGCTTTTTTTTAATTGACTTGTAAGCGCCATTTGGCAGGTTGCTGACTTGCTTGCTTCCTTCCTTGCTGATCATTTAAATGCAATAGTCCACTAATTTAGATTCCATCACTAAAAATAGTCCTGGGCATAGTTGAACTGGATAATGTCTGGCCTGACCCATTTGCATAAAATCACCGTATTAACGCGATGATTCTTTAACAGTCAGGCAAAAGTGTAACGAGACAGGAAAGGAGCGGCTATGCCAGCAGGAGAAGGAAAAAGCCAACGCGGGTTCGCATCGATGGATCCGGAAAAGCAGCGCCAGATTGCGAGCAAGGGCGGAAAAGCGGCCCACGAAAAAGGCACGGCGCACGAGTTCACCTCGGAGGAGGCCCGTGTTGCGGGCCGTAAAGGCGGCGAGAAAGTGAGCCGCGACCGGGAGCATATGGCGGCAATCGGCCGTAAGGGTGGCCAAAGCAGCCATGGCGGCGGCACCCCCCGTGACCGGGAAGAAGTCGGCAACGGCGTATAATTCGCCGTTTACTTCTTCTAAAAACATCCAAAATCCCGAATGGTCAGGCGTTCGGGATTTTTGGCATAAACAATGATATCCGTCAGCCGGTTTAAGAACCTTGTTGCCCGCTAAGGAACCTTTGCAGAACCTGCGCCGGTTCCGGCTCCAGCAGATGAGCATAAGGCTGAAGGGCTTGAGCCAAAGGCAACTTGATGTCAGCACGCAGGGATTTACCGGATTCTGTTACAAATTCCAAACTTGCGGCAAGCGCATTGAGTTTGTTCGGGTCATCTGATGCGTTTTGGACGAGGGCTTCGACTAGACTCGCGGTATCATAGGGTTGATCTCCAATGGCGCCAATCATTAGTTCGACTGCATGGGGAGGGGATTGGGCATAAAGCAATCCCATTGGTTGTAATAATGATGCTGCACAGGCGCTCTCTTGCTCCCCTTGGAAGCGGGCGGCTTTTAGGGGCATCGTACGATGGATGGGGGTGGTTGGGTTCACTCGAAACATATGCATCAGCCTCAAGACAATATTGCTTTCTTATCTATAAACCCTGTCGAAATTGTAAATTGTCTTTTCTTCTTCATTTCTTCACAAAAGCCTAAAAGCTTGCGTATAGGGTGGGTTCAGGTTGCGAACGCGTTGTTTGGAACATTGTGGGTGTCGCTTCGTCATTATAAACAGGTATCCTTCAACACATCGTTTTCTCTCTAATCAACATTATCTTTCCACTTCAACACTGAAACCAATGGCACTGGCACCTCTCACTCCTCAGCTCCAGTGCTTTTTTTTGTTTATCTCTACGCAATTTTTGATTGCCTCCTGTTTTATTTGTGACAGATGGGATCAAGATAAATCCCAAGGAGGCTTTGTGAATATCCGATCTGTCGGCACGTCCTATCCCAATTTTTACCCTGGTTCTGCCACTCCTGCTGTAAGAGGAGGGGAGTTAGAGCGCTTTGGTTGGAGAAGAAGGAGAGTCTCAGGACCTAGAGTTATAAAACCTGACGCCTTAAGGGATAAAACCCTTGTGGATGCCGAAAAAAAAGCAAGACGAGCAAGGATGTTTAATATTGCGACAAAAACTTCTGCATTTTTAACCGGTTTGGCTGCTGTTGGCGTTGGGGTGTTGGAACCTTTAAACCATTGGATGAGTACTGGCAATATTCGGATTGCTGTACCCGCAATGGGGGCTGCAACTGTCAGCGCGATATACTCACTCTTGGTGGCAGTAGCCAACAGAAAGCAGAAGTAAAGGGACACCCATTATATCGGCCTATGCCGGCAAAACTTGAATTGCAACTTTGGAATGCCTGGGAAAACGCAATGGCAGTCATCTCACTTATCCCTTTTTCCCTTGCTGAAAGATTTCCGACAGGATGATGGCCCCGGCAACGGCCACGTTAAGCGATTCGGCCTGGGGCGCCATGGGGATATGCACCGGCTGGGCCACCTGCCATACCGATTGGGGCAAGCCATGGGCCTCGCCGCCCATCAGCAGGAGATGGCGATGACCGTATTCCACTGCTCGGTAGGAGGGGCCCTGATGGGCATCCGCGCCCCAAACCCGGAGGCCGGGACAGGTTGAAAGTTGTGCCGCCAGTGCGGCAATATCCGCCAGGGTGGCAACCGGCATCCGAAAGACCAGCCCGGCCGAGGCCCGAATCACCTTGGGGCTGGTGGCATCCACGTGCGGCCCGATGAGGAGCATGCCGGTTGCGCCAAAGGCGCATGCCGAGCGAATAAGCGTACCCATATTGCCGGGATCCTGCAAGGAAGTGGCCGCCAGCAGACGGACTTCCGGGGCGGAAAACAGGGCTTCCGCGGAGTAGCGCGGCGGTTTGGCGACAGCCAGCACCGGGGGCGGCGAGTCGGTTGTGGCCATTTTGGCCATCACGTCCCGGCTCACTTCAGTCACGGGGCAATCCACGTTGAGGGCGGGCACGTCGGCTTTTTCAAGGCAGTAAACATCCATTAGCTCCAGCCCGGCCTGGACGGCCTCTTCGATTGGGTGAGGGCCTTCTATCAGGATCAAGCCTTCCTGCTCCCTGGCCTTGCGCTGGTGAAGCTGCACCACGGCTTTAACTTTGGGGTTTTGGACACTGGTAATGAGCATGGGTATCGTCCTCGGTTACAGGGCCACGGCGATTTCGAAGAACCGGGCGCAGGGGAAGGTAAAACGCGGCTCCACGGCTTGCAGATGCAGGAGCTGCCGAAGCATCTCGGCGCCGGGACGCATCAGGTCGTTCAGTATGGTCTCTTCCGGTTGGTCGTACTGGCTTCTGAGGCGGGTGCGGATTTCGGCCTGGTAGAGCCAGTCATCCAGCAGGCGCTTCATCAGCAGGCGACGGCGGGCGTCATCATTCAGCCGTTTGCGTTGGCGGGCCCAGGTTACGATGGCCCCAAAGGCCAAAGCCGTGCCAATGGCGTTGCCGGGCGTATTCCAAGCCCCATAACCGGCCAGATCCACAACGGGGCAGGCGTTGGCAATGGCTTGTTGCATCAGCCAGGCATCCGCCCCATTGGCGTTGACCACATCCGCCAGGGATACGTTTTTACGGGGCAACCAGCGCTTCATGTCGTCCAAAAGGGCATTAACGGCAACCGGGTTGGATTGGGCCGGCTCGCCGCCGCAGTGATCGCCCATTTTATCCGTGGGGGCGTTAACCAGCAGCACCAGGTCGGCATCCTCCGGCGCGGCAACCTGTTGGGCCCCCAGGGAACGGATGTGGCGGCTGACGACTTCGCCTACGGGCATGCCGTCGAACTTGGCGATGCAGTCCTTTCCGCTGGCCGGGTAATAAAGCGGGCAGATGGTAAGGGTCGCATCGGTAGTGCGGTGCCACAAGGCCTTGGCCAGCATCAGAGAAGCCACTTCGTCCGCGCCGGTTTGCACCAGGGCCTTGCCATCCAGGTCGGGGTCATCCGCAATGGCGGTTTGCAGGGTTTCCGCCTCCTGAACATTCAGGCCGTAAGGGCCGGTATCATCCTGGCAGTAGATGAGGAAGTCCAGCGAGCCGTCCGTCAGACGGTGCAGGAACTCGAAATTAAGCCGGAAGTTCTTTTCCCGCCGCTTGAGAAAGTCTTCCACCACGTCCCGGGGCATGGTTTCAGCAATCCCCACGGGCATTACGCCAGTCTGGTGCATGGCCTCGCTGAGGCGATAAAGCTGGACGCCATACTCCGCCCAGTAATCGGGCTCCTCTTCGGCGTTGTTGTAGTGCGGGATGCGCAGGATGGACGAAAACCCGTAGCGCGGCCGGTGGGTTTTCTCCAGCTTTTTGAAGAAGGTTTCCACCCGGAATTCCAGCAGTTCCAGCGGGTCTTCGTTGACCCGGCCCGCGATGAGACCGCCGTAAGCCATCGTATCCAGCGAAGCAATAATGGCGCTCTGAGGGGACTGGGCCGCCGTGTCCGTCCACCAGTCCAAAAGTTCGGCCAGAGGGGCTGGCTGTTTGAGATACCCCAAAAGCGATCGCGGCGGCATGAGAATGGAAAGCCCCGCAATGGCGGCCAGGTCTTCCACCTGATCGTAACAAACCGGGCGGGCATCCAGCGGAAGGATGATAAATGGCGGTTCGGGCATCGTCTCGTCTTCCCTCATAACCTTGTCTAATGGTAAGCTGCTGAAACGTGATTGTACCCCAACAACCCATAGAGGCACACCCCTTTATGACAGACGCAACCGCCAGAAGAGCCCTTGCCTTTTTACGCGTAACCATGGGCGCCCTGCTGGTTTGGCAGGTACTGCCCCGCCTGGATAGGATGACGATTGAGCAGTTGCCCGCCCAACTGGACCTGTTTGCCCAGGCCAACCCCGTTGAGCCGTACCGCTGGGTGCTGCATAACATTGCCATCCCCCACGCGGAGCAACTGGCCCCGGTATTGTGCGTGGGGCAGCTACTAGTAGGTATTGCCCTGGTGATGGGCTTTTTAACTCGGCTCACCACGGTGGTGGCCCTCCTTTACACGGTTAACCTGGCCTTGGCCATGGGGCATTTGGGTTTTTATAATGCCGCTTTTGGTGTTAGCCTGGCTGTGATGTTCCTGACGCTGTGGGTAGGGGATGCTGGGCGGTGTTACGGGGTGGATCAATTTATCTTCCGGGAGGAGCCGCCGGCCAAGCAGGTGAAGAAGGTCCAGAAGATGAAGTTTAAGGACAAGAAACAAAAGGCCGTCGTAGAGAAGCTGGCGAAGGAAGTGAAGAAGAGTTCCGCCGGGAAGAAGAAGCGCGCCAAAAGCGCCGTTGGCGCGGATGATGACGACTAAAAGCGAGCCAGTCCGTCGCAAATTGCTCCTGTGCGCGTTTTGCAAAAGCTGTATCGTTTTTCGGGATAGCTATTGAGTCATTTCAGCGGGTTGCTTACCAAAGATGCCTATCAAACATGGGTTTTAAACAGGGCAAACGGCTCGGAATCGTTGGGCCTGGTTTCGGCGGGAGCGGGTTTTTTGTTTTTTGGTAAAACGAACCCATTTTGGGAGGGGTGAGGGGATTTGGCGGCGAGTGCGTCAAAAAACTGTTCGACACTGGTATGGTTCCCGTTTTTGGGCTGAGACAGCGCTTGAAAAGGGGTTTGCGCCGGTTTTGAAGGCGCTGGCGTTTTCTGCTGCTGCACCTCCATCATGGCGGCAAACATGGCCTGGTTAATTTCCCGGATGGCCTCGTCCTCCATCTCGCGACGCTGGCGTCGCTCATCCCGGATGCGCTCCTGCTGCAAGGTCTTCAGCTTCTTGTAGAGTTTCTCCACGCGGTTGAATACGCGGGTTTCCGACTGGGACAGGCGGGCGACCTCCTCGCTTTGCTCCTTGCCGCTGTCGAGTTCTCGGCCCAGCTTGGCTTCGTATACGGCGCCACGCCGCGAGCGCCAGGCGTTGTTGATGAACTGCTCGGCATAATGGTATTCCAGCATGCCCACTGGTTGAAGCTCCTCAATCATCGTGACATAGAACATATCGTACTGGTCGGGATCCTCCCAGGGCATCAGTATGTTGGTATCCAGCCCGTGCTTTGTCGCGTTAAGGCTGCTGGCCTCCTTGCCGGGATCCGTGTTGGGGCCTGTGCTGTGCTGGGCGTTCTGCCGGTTTGCTTCCAGTTGTTGCTGCGAAACCATAATCCAACCCTCTTCTTCTCTTACTTAATATAAAAAATATAAATTATTTATATAATAACATCTTATTTTAACCCTGTAAACCCTTGATGCTTTACTGGACGCACCATTCGCAGTGCGTTCTTGCTCATACCTAGGTAACTCAACATTTTGGGGCATCCAAAGTGCATAAGTTTCTTTCTCATGGCCGAGCGCCGCGCCTTCGGCGCGGCGAGGCCAAAGTGAATTGAGGGAGGGAGTCCCCTAAAGCCGCTAGGCTTTCCTTAGATGAAAAGGGTTCCCGCGTCTGCGGCTAGCAGAAGCGGGCAAGAACGGCCCCTCTGGACAGCCAGCAAACATCATGCAGACCCATCCTTCATTTCGAACTCCTACTCACTAACCGGATAAGCAACAGGTAAAAGAGTTTAAACGGCTGGGAAAGGTGCTAGAATGCCAGATGAGAGAGCCGTTCAATCAAGTTGATTTCAGGAGGGTTTCCGTTACCGATGTCGCGAAATATTTACACCCGTACGGGCGATAGCGGCGAAACCAGTCTGGCATGCGGTCAACGCCTGCCCAAGGACGATTTGCGAATTGAAGCCTACGGCACCCTGGACGAACTGTCGAGTGTGTTGGGTGTGGTGGCCGCTTTGCTGGGCAAGCTGGAGCATCAGGACAAAGGAAAGTGGAAAGCCTACGTTGAACTGATCGAATGGCTCCAGGATAAGCTGTTTACCCTCTCCAGCATGATTGCGACCGCCAACCTCCCAGCCGGAAATATGCCGGAGCTGCTGGAAGAGGATGTGGTCTTCCTTGAAAAGCTGATTGACAAACTGGAAGCCGACTTGCCAGCGCTGAAAAACTTTATCCTGCCCGGCGGTGGCGAACTGGTCAGTTTTATTCACTTGGCGCGGACGATCTGCCGCCGCGCCGAACGCATTTGCAGTCGGCTGGATCGGGAAGCGGCCTTGCATCCGGTGATCCTGCCGTTTTTGAATCGCCTGAGCGATGCGATGTTCGTGTTTGCCCGCTGGGTCTGTTACCAGCTCAAGGAGCCGGAAAAGGTGTGGCTGGGGCGCAAGCAGCCGGAGCATTCCCTGGGGCGGCCCAGCACCAGCGAATCCCTGGCGAAGAAGCTTTTGCACGAGGATGATGCCGAGCAATTGGGGTTATTCTAAAACAGTTTGAAATGAATGGGATGGTCTGCAGCGGCCTGGATAAGGATCCAGGGCCTGTTCCTGCTCTGGACCGACCCTTAAATTATTATTTATCTTATTCGGGGCGGAAGGAGGAGCGTTCGGCGTTGGCGGGTTGCAGGCCTTCCTCGGCTTCGTCTTCCAGTTGCGCGGGCTCTTCGTGGATAAAATTGGCATGCTCGGCGGCTTCCGTCAGTTCCGTCTCGATGTCATGCACCAACTGCTCGTCCTGCAATTCTTCCACCTGGCGCTCCAGTTGGATCTCAATCCGGGTGCGGAACAGCACGTTCACGGTTTCGCGCTGGATATCGTAAGTCAACTGCTGGAACATCTCAAAGGCTTCGCGCTTGTACTCAATCAGCGGATCCTTCTGGCCGTAGGCGCGTAAGCCGATGCCTTCGCGCAGGGCGTCCAGGTTGTGCAGGTAGTCAATCCACTTGCTATCCACAATGTGCAACAGGATGTCGCGTTCGATGCGGCGCAGCGGGTGCTTGTCCTCATCGGTTTCAGCGTCCTCGATGCCTTCCAGCACGACGCCATGCTCGCTTTCCAATTGATGGGACAGTGTGTAAAGCTCGTTCTCAATGGTTTCGTAAACCTTAACGGCTTCCTGTTTCAGCAGGCTCACGATGTCCTGGTACTTCTTGTTGGCCAACGTTTCGGCGGTAATGGTTTCCGACATCTGCGGGATTCGGCTGTGAAGCTCGGCCAGGAGTTCTTCCATCGTGCCTTCGGGCCAGTCTTCCGGCGACATCTCCTCGTTGATGTGCGCATCCACCTGGCGCTCCATCTCCGCTTCAATCATGCCGATAATGGAGGCGCGCAGGCCCAGGCCTTCCAGTACACGGCGGCGTTGCCCGTAAATCAGCTCGCGTTGCTGGGTTAAAACGTCGTCATACTTCAGGATGGACTTGCGGACATCGAAGTGATAGGCTTCTACCTTGCGTTGGGCGCCTTCAATCGCGCGGGTGACCATTGGGGCGTTGATCGGTGTGTCTTCCTCAATATTCAGCATTTCCATCATCCCGGCTACGCGGTCGCCGCCGAAAAGGCGCATCAGGCTATCATCCAGGGCGAGGTAAAACCGGCTGGAACCTGGATCGCCCTGGCGGCCGGCCCGGCCACGCAACTGGTTATCAATCCTGCGCGATTCATGGCGCTCCGTCCCGATGATATGCAGGCCGCCCAAGGCGACCACTTCGCTTTTTTCCTTGTCCGTGGTTTCCTGCTTGGTTTTTTCCACCAGTTCCTTGAAATACTCCAGCGTCACGCTGCCGGGATCAACACCTTTTTGCATCAGCCATTCCCGCGCCAGAAACTCGGGGTTCCCGCCAAGGAGGATGTCCGTCCCGCGGCCCGCCATGTTGGTCGCAATCGTGACTGCGCCTTTTCGGCCCGCCTGGGCCACGATATACGCTTCCCGCTCGTGTTGCTTGGCGTTTAACACCTGGTGCGGAATGCCCTTGGCCGTCAACATCTCCGAGAGGGCCTCGGACTTCTCGATGCTGATGGTGCCGACCAACACGGGGCGGCCAATCTTGTGCATCTCCTCAATCTCGTTGCCCACGGCGCGGAACTTGGCGGCCTCGTTCTTATAAACGCTATCCGGGTGATCGGTTCTGACGTCGCTGCGATTGGTTGGGATGGCGGTCACTTCCAGGCTGTAAATCTTTCCGAACTCCGCTTCTTCGGTCATGGCGGTGCCAGTCATCCCGGAGAGCTTGGGATACAGACGAAACAGGTTTTGGAAGGTGATGCTGGCCAGCGTTTGCGTTTCATCCTGGATGCGCACGCCTTCTTTCGCTTCCACCGCCTGGTGAAGCCCATCGCTCCAGCGGCGCCCTTCCATCAGGCGGCCGGTAAACTCGTCAACAATAACACACTCGCCTTTTTCGCTCACCACGTAGTCAATATCGCGCTTATATAGTTCCTTGGCCTTAAGGGCTTGCAGCAAATGGTGCGCCAGGTTGGTGCGCGGGTCAAACAGGTCTTCCACGCCCAGCAACTCCTGCGCCCGGTCAATCCCATCTTCCGTCAAGATGACGTTGCGGGCCTTTTCATCTACCGTGTAATCATCTTCCTTGCGAAGCCTGGGCGCCAGTTGCGCCATGCTCTGGTACAGCTCGGCGGATTTCTCCAGGCGGCCGCTGATAATCAGTGGAGTTCGGGCTTCATCAATTAAAATGCTGTCCACTTCGTCCACAATGGCATAGTAGAAAGGCCGCTGGACGAGGTTAAACTTATTGGCCGCCATGTTGTCGCGTAAAAAGTCGAAGCCGAACTCGTTGTTGGTGCCGTAGGTAATATCCGCGGCGTAGGCCATCCGCTTTTCCGCAGAGATGTTGGGGCCGCGCTGGCTGGAAAGCACCTTACCCACGGAGAGGCCGAGAAAGTTGTAGATGTTGCCCATCCACTCCGCATCCCGCTTGGCGAGGTAGTCGTTGACGGTGACGATATGAACCCCTTTGCCGGTCAGGGCGTTCAGGTAGGCGGGCAGCGTCGCGACGAGGGTTTTGCCTTCGCCGGTTCTCATTTCCGCAATACCCCCGTGGTGCAGAATCATCCCGCCAATCATCTGGACGTCGTAATGGCGCATGCCCAATACGCGTCGGCCGGCTTCGCGCACGGTGGCAAAGGCTTCCGGCAGAATCAGATCCAGCACTTCCTGCTCCAGCTCGCGATCTCGCTTGGGGTTGTCGGAGCGCTCGCGGTTTGCCAGCTCGTTGCGGAAGCGATCGGTCTGGGCGCGCAGCTCGTCGTCACTCATCTTCTGCCACTGGGGCTCCAGGTCGCCAATCTGGTAAATCAGCGGTTCCAGCTTCTTCACCTTGCGTTCGTTGGGGTTACCAATCAGTTTACTGATGAGCTGCAGCATGGGTTCTCAAACGTCCTGTTCTCTACAAAAGTATAGGACATTCTAGCATAAGGTCAAAAATAGTCATAATGCTTGCAAATTAATTTTGCTTTGGGAAACTTGCTTCCAGGACAAGGGCAAAGGGGAATTTTTGTTCGCAGTTAACGGCCAGGTTTAAAAAATGGCGTAACTGGGTAAGCTTTAACTGTTGTTTATTGCACTTAAGAGTGGATGGGTGTAAAAGATGTCTGAATTACCGATTAAAACGCTGATCATTCATGGCTGGAGCGATGACGTTGCATCGTTTCGGAAGATGAAGGCTTTTATCCTGCGGCATATCGGCGGCGATGTGGACACGGTGCTGTATGCCAGCTACCAATCTCGCGAGGATTTACTGACGTTTGATGACATTGTGGACGGCCTGCACCAGCAGATGCAGGTTCGCGGGTTAGTGGACGGCGCGGGGAAACCGTTGGCGAGGTTGAATATCATTGTCCATTCCACCGGCGCGCTGGTGATTCGGCACTGGATTTGGCGATACTATGTTAAGCACGGCAACCGCATGGCCGATTGCCCGGTTCAGCGTCTGATTATGCTGGCCCCGGCCAATTTTGGTTCGCCCTTGGCGCATCGGGGCAAGTCGTTCCTGGGGGCGCTGGCCAAGGGGCGCAAAAGCATCGGCAACTTCCTGGAGGTCGGGCAGGAGATCCTGGCCGGCCTGGAGCTGGGCAGCCCTTTCCAATGGGCATTGGCGCACCGGGATTTGCTGATTGACGCCCCGTATTTCAATGCGCACCAGATCCAGACCACTGTGCTGGTAGGCATCGAGCCGTATCCGGAATGGAAAGGGTTGTTCATCAACAAGCCCGGCACGGATGGCGCAGTGGTGATTGCAGGCACCTCTCTGGATACGGCCAAGTTAACGCTGGATTTTTCTGAAACGGTTGTCCCTTCATCAATCCACGGAAGACCGTATCGGTGGGACTGGTCTAATGCAACGGAGGATGTGGCGTTTGGCGTCCTTCAAGGATGTAATCACAGCAGTATCATTACGGTTGAGGCATTGGGGCGCATGACCCCGGTTGGGGCTTACCTGCTGCGGGCGTTACAGTGCGCATCCGTGGAAGCCTTTGCTTCCCTACAGCAAGAACTGCAAGCCGTGACAGTAGAGACTTACGCCAAAACAAAAAAGCCTTGCTACCAGCAGTTTCTCATCCATACGGCAGATGATCATGGGCGGGGTGTGACGGATTTTAACATCGAATTTTTTGTCTATGCCAAGCCAAAATCCGCAACAGCGGTTATCCGTCGCGAAGCCCTTTCCGTGCAGGAAGTAACCTGGAGCATGGCGCTGCATCGAGAGATAACGAAGGAATTTCATACCTATATGCGGGATAGCAGTTATCGGCGCTTCCTGGTGGATTTGCAGGCGGTAGAACATCTCTTAAAGCAAGCCTCACGTGAGCTAGGCCCGGTGGTGCTGGCGATGAAACTCTACGTGCCCGCCGTGGACAAGGGCATTTATTATGACAACCATGCCCTTCAGCGCATCATCATTTACGACCCGCAGATCCCAAAGGGTCAAGTGCCACAGCTTTTCTATCCCAATACCACCACCCTTATCGAACTGAGGGTAAACCGGGTGATTGATAAGCGTTATGTAGAACTCATCCGGTAATTCTCTTCAGAATCAGAACGGCAGAAGCGAGTTGCCAAAAGGCTTCATAGAACTTGGCATATCGTTCATAGCGGATTTCCAATTTTCTAAATTTTCCCATCCAGGCAAACGTCCGTTCGAC
>CALAJO010000033.1 GCA_937922745.1 uncultured cyanobacterium | reverse complement strand
CGTGGATATGCTGGCTTTTTTAGGCCTCAGGCCCCAAGGCAAGATAGTGCAATTGATTGGCATAGGCGTACTGGGAAGTGTTTTTATTCTTTTACTGGGCGGGGTTTTAGGGTTTATGGCGCAAAAGTTCAACTGGCCCATCATGGATCCCTATAGCCGTTTGAATACTGACCAGTTGAAATGGGTGACACTGATGGCAGTCAGCCTGGCACCCATCCTGGAGGAAATCTCGTTTCGCGGCCTTTTACAAACCACGCTTTATCGTTATTTGCACCCTATGCTCGCGATTTTAACCGCCACGCTTATTTTTGCGCTCTTTCACAGTTTATATTTCGGCAACTGGCTTGCGCTGGCGTATGTCTTCAGCCTGGGGCTATTCCTGGGTTGTGTCCGTTATTTCACGGGCTCAACCATTCCATGCATCGTTAGCCATATGCTAAATAACCTGCTAGCGGCCATGGCCATTTTTGCCCAATAAGCCCACTTCCCCCAAAGAAAAAGCGGAAGCAGGAAGCTTCCGCTGTGAGGTGCTAATTGCTGACGTGTTAGATCAAGTTAATCAATGTCTGCATCACCTGGCTTTGGGTGGTAATCACTTTTCCAGCCGCCTCCAGGCCACGTTGGGCAACGATCATATTCGTAAATTCACCGGCCACATCCACGTTGGAGGATTCCAGCGAACCGGAGGTTAACTGTCCACGGCCCTGCTGGTTGGGGATACCAAGGCTGACCTCGCCCACGTTAGGGCCTAGTGTGAAATAGTTACTCCCTTCGTGGATTAGACCGGAGGGGTTGGTGCAAACCGCCATCCGAATTTGAATCTGCTCCGGAGCCAGGGTATTGGCGTAATCGACGACAACCGGGCCATCTGTACCGGTGCCGGACACGGAGAAGTCATTGCCTTCGGCCGTGACGTGATAGATTTCCCGTTCGTTCGTGCCGGGCTCGGTTCTTACCGTCACCCGGTCACCGTTGGAGTAGGTTCCGGTGATGGCGCCGTCCGGCGAGATGGAGAAATTGACCAGTGTCACATCTTCCGCTTCCGGGGTTGCGTTCAACGGATCGGTTGGTGCAGGGGCCGTGGTTGAACCAAACGGATCAATCCATGTCGCTACGACCTGGGCATTGGGGTTCCGTTCCTTCCAAATGGTAAGCTTATTCGGGATACGCACATTGGTTACGGTAGCCGGGTCGTTCCCATTCACCGTACGGGTTCCCAGTACACGGTTTGCCGTGGGCGTTACCAGGTTGCCATCTCCATCAATGTTAAAGTTGCCGGCGCGGGTCAAATAAAATCCGGCCCCGCCGTCCCCGGTTTCTACGTCCGAACGTTCAATGGTGAAGAAGCCTTCACCTTCAATCTGTAAATCGCCCTGGCGGCCGGTAAACAAGCTACCGCCCTGGCCAAAATTCTGGATAATCTCACCGACGGAAACCCCGTTTCCAATCTGCATGGGGTTGGAGCCACCCACACTATCCGATGGGATGGTGCCGGTTTTAATGGTTTGGGAAAACACGGTTTTGAAGTTCACATCGCTGGCTTTAAAAGCCACGGTGTTAAGGTTGGCCAGGTTGTTGGCGACAACGTTCAACTTGGTTTGGTTGGCGCGGATGCTGGACACGGCGGCAAACATACCTTGACTCATATTGGGTTACCCTCCGATTCTCTCTCTACTCTCTCTCTGTGAACAACGCTTACTAAAAACTGGGGGAACTAGGGCGATGCGGGCGCATCGCTGTAAATTTTGGTAATCTGGGCCATCGTATAGGTTTTGCCGTTAATGTGGATACCGGCCGTACCATTAGAGAAACTGGCGCTATCAATCACGCCGGTAATGGTTCTCTTGTTATCCGGCTGAAAAATATCCACTTTTTTGCCAACCAAAGTGCTGGCCTGCGACAATAAACTATTGCCTTGCAATAGTTTCACCAGGTCGTCCAGTTTCTCGACCTGGGCAAGTTGGGCTTGCTGCTGCATAAAATCCGCATCTTCCGTGGGATTCATCGGATCCTGAAACTTGAGCTTGGCCATTAGAAGCTGTAAGAAAGCCTGTTTGTCCAGCTTATCGCTGCCCATGTTGGCGCGTCCGCGCTCCCAATTGGCTTTGTTTGTGTCGCTTTCAATTCGGGTTAAGGTTCCTTGTATGCCAGGAAGCATGGATGCTCTCCTCTCTCTTCTCTGTTAAGCCCGGATATCCACTGAACTGTTACCGGCGGATTTAATGCCTTCACGAGCGGCATCTGCTATCCCGAATACTTCTTCACCCTCGACATCCGTGTCGAAGGCTTGTGTTGAAGAAGTGTCATCTCTTCTGAAAGATGAACCTCCATCCGTGAAGGAGTTGGAAAAACCGGCAAACATATCCGCGAAGTTTTGCTGCTGCTGTGAGTGTTGTTGATTCTGCTGTTGAGACTGGGTAAACTGTCCGGATTGATCGCCGGCTTGCTCGTAGAACTGGTTTCGATTCTCGAAAACTTCGGCTCCGCCCTGTACAATGGCAATCTTACCGACCTTCATCCCATGGCTCTCCAGGGTTTGCACAAGGTCATCCAGGTTCTTTTCCAGAATTTCCTTGGCCTGTGGGGTTTCTGCAACCAGGGTAGCCGAAACCTCGTTCTGGGCAGACGTTTTGAGTTGAAGCTGAACTTGGCCCAACTCAACGGGCTTCAGGTTCAAGGTCATCTCTTTATTGCCGTTTTTAAGGGAAAGCTGCATGGATTGGAAGACCTGCTCCTGCGGAGAAAGCTCCGGATCGCCCTGGTGGACGGGGACTTTATTGGCTGCCGGCTGAATGGGAGCAGTTGTTGACAGCATGGGCTTTTCCAAAGCAGAAACCGGGGAAGCCTCAAACGAGGAAATTTGCTCCACTATTTCTGGGGCGGGTTCAATCGCTGAAAACACAGAATCCACTGTTTCCGCTTTTCCTGCTGAAATCGGTTTCTCTCCATCAATTGGTTTATCCGGCTTCGGCTGCACCCCAAAGCTCACTTCCAGTTGCAACTGGTGTACACTCTTGGGCATGGCCTTCTCGAGCTTGCCTTCCAGGCGAGCCATCACATCGGCAATGGCCTGTTGCGCCTTTGGTGGCACTTTGTCCTTTACCTGCGCCAGCGTATCTAGCAGTTGGGCTTTAGCTTCATCTTTCCTCGGCAGCGGTTTTTCTGTCGTTGGAAGTGCCGTCAACGGAGGCTCAATGGCGGTTGCCTTTTCGTTCTGGAGTTTTTTCGCTACAACATCAATGGGTTGTTCTGCGTGTTTCGGCAGTTCAACCGGTATAGCGGTATCCAATTCAGCTACAGGTATTGTTTCTGGTAATACTACTGCTTCCGGCGCCAATGCTTTGAGCTGCTTCACAACCTCTGTAATGGCGGCTGCCCCTTCCGGAGAAACTTTATCCAGAATGGTTTGCAGCTTATCCGCAATGGCATCAGCCGGTTGTTCCTGGATTTGACCGATTACGGATTGGAGGGCAGCCTTGGCCTGCCTGGGATTATCCGACATCATCCGCTGCAAAGTGTTTTCAATGGCCACGAGAGACTTTTGGGTTTTCGATTGATGAAGGAGTTCGGATACAATCGGCTTGAGCTGGGGCAAATCCTGGCGCGGGATTTCTGTCACAAAGGTTTTGAGAATCTCCCGGATCGGTTGTTGATCCGGTTTATCCGTAGCTGCAAGTGGTTTTTCAGAAAGCTCTGCCGACTGGCTGGCTGTTATCAGCGCCGGGATAGCACTTGCCGGAACAGCCGTTTCGCCTAAAATTTCAACGGCTTCGGATACATCATCAATCGGTACCTGCTGTTCCAGTTTTGGTAAAGGGATGGCCAATTGCTCTATGGGAAGCGGTTGAACACTGGACCCAAGTAAAGCCGTAAAGGCGTCCAGAGTTTCCAGCGCTTTTTCAATCTCATCCTGCTCGGCGGGGGCGGCCTCAGGCAAGGCCTCTTGCAAAATCGTCTTGATGCCTGCAAAGGTTTCGGCCATCCATTCCGCCGTAATCTCACCGCTTGGGCTTGGTGTTTCCTCCAACGGCGTGTCCGCGGTAAACAAACCCAGGTTCTCCAATCCCGTCCCGTGCGGCATCTGGCGTTGGATAAGGGCATCTTTCATATAACTTACAAAGCCAAGAAATTCCGGTGAAAGTGCATTGCCGGCTGCATCCGGCGCAGGCAATGCCGCGGCGTCAGAAAGATTGATGGCATTTAAATTGGCCGCAAAAAAGTTAGCTCCAATCATCCGTGATGTCTCTCTTCTCTTCTTCTACCGTTTCTCTCTATCCGTTGTTGCCCGTTGCGAGGGTTAAGTCCGGCTCATCCTGGCCAGCACAATATCTTCCAGTTCCTTTTCCTGTTGGGATTCGATATGGGTGTTGTAGGCTTTTCTCTGTTTTTCCTCCAACAACTCCAGCGATTTTTTTCGGATATGCGCCTGGCGCATCTCTTCGCGAATCTTGTCGAGAACCTGGTTCTCACGATGCACCAACTCGCCAAGGTGCTGGATTTGCAGCTTGAGGTGCTGAATGTAGCGAAACCGCTGCTGGGAAATCACCGGGTCGATGACGCTCTCCTGCGAGACCTTCAACTGCTCCTGCAGCACATCGCGGCACTCCTGGAGTTGTTGTTGAATTTGAAAGACATGTTGTTGTTGCAGGGCAAAGCGTTGCTGCACTTGCTCAAGCTGACGAACCCGCATTTCCAGTACGGATTTAAGCTTAAATTGAAACGCCTTGACGCCGATGATCTCTCTCCTCTGAAATTTACCCACTTCGATTTGACTTTGTTATTTTCAGATTAGCTTTTCTGATTGCTTGATTTCCTCCTGCGCCCGGTTGAAATCCCGCCCCGGCTTCTCCTGCTTTTAGTCGAAGCCGACATCCTCTGGAGCGCCAAGGCAGGCAACTGGTCTTAAAAAACCACTTTTCTATACAGGTCTGTATGAAGAGTGGTTTTTTTATGTTTGGTTTCAGTTCGCCTTATCAAAATAAGAAAGCATACATCCGTCAATTGCAGATGTATGCTTGTGAGTTGACATTGAGATACAGAGTTATTAAGGGGAAAACAAGTATTGCTGTTTCACCTGCATCAGCAGGCTTTTTTCATAATGCAAACCTAAATTCTGCTATGTCGCTTTGCAACAAATGCGGCAGCAATGCCCTTCAGCCTGATTCGACTGGCCATACACCTCTCTCCTTTTTCTCTTCGCTTGGATTAAAGACGATTGTTATATATATAAAAAAACATCTAAGGATATAAAATTGTGCCGTTTTCCATTAATAAAATATAAAGCCTATAACTCTGTAGCCCACAAAAGCGTCTTGCCAACAAAAAAACCAGCCTTTCATTCAGGCTGGTTTTTCATCATTTTTGGTCAAGCTGGGCTTTTTATGGTTAAGCGGCGATCTCGCGCTTAAGGTTTTCCTTGTTCAACAACCAGGAAAAATAGCCAACTGCGTCGTCAGCGCCTTCAATTTTGATAGAAATGGCAGTGATACAATCTTCTTCAACATCTCTGATAAACTGGAGATCATGGATGGAAACGTTTGCTTCCTGTGCGGCGGCAACCAATTTTTCCAAATCAGGACAAACTGTTAATTTCACTCTTCTATTCCTTTTGTTCCTTACCAACTGCTTATACTTCTACTTTTGAACCTATTATATATGAATATTGGACAACTGGGTGATGGCATTTCCTACAAAATACCCTCAGTTTCACAATATTTCCACTAAAAGGTGTAAATTTTTGACGAAGTTCTAGGATTTTCTACAAGTCCACTGGGATGGCGGATTTTCATCATCATCTTCACCCTCGGCAGAGGCCGGTTTTTCCTCGGCGCCCTTTGCAGAAGGCTCCACCACACGCAGATGCCGCGTAAACTGCTTATAAAAACTACAGTTCTGAACGGTCATATCCCCGTTCAGTTCCACCACACCCAACGCCAGCGCTTCCAAAAGCGGGCACATCACACTTTTCATGAAGTACTCGCAAGTGTAGCACTGATCCGTTTTCTCAATATGGATGGCATCATCTGCGTACATGGGTCAAGTGTTCCTTAGCGTTAAAACTTCATTACTATAAAAAGTATACCAACTTCTACATTATAACTTTATTGCCATTCCATTTTAAAGAGGGACATGGGCGATATTTCCCGAATTGTGTCAATAGTCTCAAAAACTAAAATTTACAATTATTTACACCGTGCATGCCACGAACCCGTCCTCATTTGCAAGCCAGGCACTTACTGAACGATTTGGATATCTGAATTTTCCCTTGGATTCATGCTGTTACAGGGTGTCCCTCCTGCGAAAAATCTGTTATGTTGTTAATAAGGTAGCCAATCGCCTTTGCCTCAAGGCACTTAAAAGGAGTGCGTCCTGGTCAAGCCGTCCCTATCAAATTCAAACAACCCCAAGCGCAAACTGTTTTTAATGGCTTTCATCGCCGGATTAGTGGGAGCCACTACCGTTTTTAGCGTCCAGCAGTTCGCTAACCACCAATCCCTATTTTCCCCGCCCGAGCAAAGGGAAGCGGCACATCGGGCCCCAAGCATCAGCCTGGTTGAGAACAATCAATACACCTTTTTACGCGATGCGGACTTTATGGGGAACCATTTTACGGTACTTCGCCACAATCCCACCAGCCAGCGCGTTATTTTTCTGGCAGGCCAACCTGACCGGGAAGAAACTTATGCCTCGCTTTATCACCGCACGCTTTCGCCTGTGGAATTCAAGCTGCTGCTCGAACTCTTCAAACGCAATTCTTCGTTTGAGGGTAAAGACATCTCTGTCAACAATGTTACCCTTAAACAGGCGGGACAACTGAAGGGGAACGGGTTTGCACTCCCTTACAAGCACTACCTGGTTAACGCAACCGTTAGTGGCCAAAGCCAACCGTTCGATGTGTACCTGGGACAGATTATGAAACAGGATAAAACGCTGGGACTGGTATTAACCTTTAATACTAACCATCACACCCAACTGTCTCCACTGGCCGATATGACCGCCGTTTTGAAGAACACCACAACGGAATTATCCAATAAGCCTGGCTAATCGCTACCTAATCTCTCAACATTTAGCATTTCTAGGGAGTTACAAATTTAAACTTTTGTAAAGATGCTTGCCTGATTACTTCAATAATCACTATATTTTTGATAGTTTTAGGTGTCTAGATATGTTGGAGTGTTGGGATACAAATGCTTATTACAGCTATTAACTCGATTTATCGTTCTCAAAAGCATAATCTTGGTCAAATCAACCGCTTTGGCTCAAGAGGGCTTTTTAAGGATCTCCTGAAACAGGAAGAGGCCGAAATTGAAAAAGCAAGAAAAAAGGGCTTAAAACCCGCAGAGGTTTCTATATCTATACGCCAATCTGCCCAAGAAGACGATAGACAGACAGCACAAGAAAACAGATGGGTTGCGGGATTACCTGTCGACTATAGAATGGGCTCTGGCTTCAACAAGGACAATCTAATGTCTTTTGCGCATGAGGCTATTTTAAGCAAAACAATAGATGGAAGAAAAAAAATACTCACAGGTAAAAAATTCCTCAACTATTTCGTCACTCCTTTAGGAGTAAGTCGTCTCAATATTGCTAATGGTGTTGGAATTATGAATAACGAGTGTCATGCTACTCGAGAGAGCGCTGCGGAGCGTTTTCATTTATACGGGCAAACGGCAGATAGAGTCCTTAAACAAATTGAAGCAGACTTCGGAAAAATGAGCCCGAGCGATATTAGGTTATTACAGGAAACTCTAGAGGCTGCTTATAACAGAGGACTTATTTATAATTTCGAAAAAGAGTATTGGGGCGTCCCTATAGAAGTTCGACAACACTTAGAAACCTTTTACGAAGATGATGCCATTGAAGAACCCTGCGCATACGCAGTGGACTCTGTAGAAACAGACTCAGAACCATTTAGACATGAAGAGTATTTAGAAGAATTAAATCAATTCAAGGCACAACTGTCGAGCTTTTCTGACCTGAATAATCCAGCTAATCCGGTACCCGACTCCTATAAAGACGATGTTGCTGATACAGCGAAAAGATTCATTCGTGCTTTAGAGATGCCGAGCCTGCCAGAAGTCATCGCCGAACACGCAACATCTCATCCCAAAGACTCCTTGGATACTAGAGAAACCTTTGTTTATCAGCTGGGCACATCATTAAGGACACTTGGTGATTATCTTGGAGAATTGGCAATAGAGGAACCAGGAAATCCCAAATTCCAAGAATTGTCTGTTCTTGCGACCCATTTGCATCGCCAAGGTGTTACAGGCAAGTTATTTTCAGAATAAGCCTTCATATATTTACAAAGTTTTAGATATTTTAGCCTGAGGAAATGACAATTGAGGTATCAGCTAATTTGCTTTTTTTAATAAGGAAAGATACAAAAAGAGATGACATGATGTCATCTCTTTTTGTATAAACGGTTTTGTCAGCTCGCTTATTTCTAATATTAGAACTGCAAGCCTGCTTCACGGGCGGCATCGGCCAGAGCTGCAATGCGGCCGTGGTAAAGGTATCCGCCACGATCGAAAACAACGCCTTCAATCCCTTTTTCCTTGGCGCGCTGGGCAATCAGTTCACCCACTGCACGGGCAGCTTCCACGTTACCACCGTGAGAGAGCTTCTCCTTCAGGACACTCTCAACACTGCTGGCAGAAACCAGGGTGGTCATCGTATCATCGCTGATAATTTGGGCATAAATATGCTTCACGCTACGGTAAACAGCCAACCTCGGACGATCATTACTGCCGCGCAGAGTACGTCTCAGCCGGTAATGGCGCTTTCTAACAGCTGCTTTGCGATTCGGAGTCTTAATCATGATCTTGCTTTCAAACCTCTTGTGTTATCAAAGCTGTCTAAGCTTACTTCTTACCGGCTTTACCGGCTTTTCTACGTACACGCTCGCCTGCATAACGCACACCTTTACCTTTATAAGGTTCAGGCTTTCTGTAGGCTCTAATCTGGGCGGCAATATCACCAACAGTCTGCTTGTCATATCCTTTAACAGCTATTTTCGTGTTGGCTTCAACCGTAATTTCAATCCCGGCTGGAGGGTCCAGTTCAATAGGATGGCTGTAGCCCAATTGCATCACCAGCTTACGACCTTGAACCTGGGCTCTGTAGCCCACGCCCACCATTTCCAACTGCTTTGTAAAGCCTTTATCCACACCCACAATCATGTTGTTGAGGAGGGTTCTGCTTAAGCCATGCAATGCACGTGAAACACGATCTTCTGAGCGGCGATTGACGTAAACTACGTTTCCGTCACGCACAATCTCAACTTCAGGGCGGAAAGTACGGGTCAGTTGTCCCAGAGGGCCTTTAACAGTAACCACGTTACCGTCAATGGTAATTTCTACCTTGCTGGGAACTTCTATGGGAGCTTTACCAATCCGTGACATTGTTCTAATACCTGCTGTTCTTTAACCAAACCTATTCAACCACACAAAGGACTTCGCCACCGGTGTTCTCGCGGCGCGCAACCCGATCGGTAATAATCCCTTTGTTGGTACTCATAATTGCAACACCGGCACCATTTAGGACACGCGGCATAGTTGCAACCTTGCTGTACTTTCTTAAACCAGGACGACTGACGCGGCGAATTTTACGGATGACAGGGTATCCAGCACGATCGTACTTCAATACGATGCGGAGAATCTGGAAGTTCCCTTTGGGAGCCTCTTTCAATTCGTAGCTTTTGATGTACCCTTCTTGAAGCAGAACTTTGACGATCTCAATCTTCAGCTTGGAGGCAGGCACCTCAACATGCTTGTGACCCGCACTGGAGGCATTACGGATTCGTGTAAGAAGATCTGCTATAGGATCGGTATTCATCGTTAATGTATTCCTTCTTTCGGTTTTCTTGTGCGGTTCACACGCTTACCAACTGGACTTCGAAACGCCGGGCAGTCGACCTTGGTGTGCCAATTCTCTCAAGTGCAAACGGCACAACCCGAACAACCGGTAATAGGCTTTAGGTCTCCCGCAAATACTGCATCGGTTATGAAGCCGCACTGTAGGATACTTGCCTTTAGCAGCTAGTTTCCGCCGCTTATCTTCCTTTACGATACTGGATGTCTTAGCCAATGGGAGTCTCCTGTTCGCCTGTCTTTTCTATGCAACACTCTGAGAAACGGAACCCGCCTTCTTGCGGAATGGGAACCCAAGCGATTCCAGGAGCGCCCTGGCTTCCATATCCGTTTGCGCGGTAGTGACGATGGTAATATTCATACCACGAACACGGTCAATCTTGTCATATTCGATTTCCGGAAACACCAATTGATCCCGAATCCCGATATTGTAGTTACCACGACCGTCAAACCCCTTTTCATTCAGACCTCTAAAGTCACGAATCCGAGGAAGGACAATGCCGTTCAGCTTCTCAATAAAATCATACATGCGCTGGTCTCTTAACGTAACCATCGCACCAATAGGCATCCCTTGTCTGACTTTAAAAGTCGCAATAGATTTCTTGGCCCGGGTGACCAAGGGCTTTTGTCCCGTAATCAGTTGTAGATCGCGAAGACCATTTTCCAATGCCTTGGAGTTTTGGGTCGATTCACCCAGCCCGATATTGACAACCAGCTTCACCAGCTTCGGTACCTGGTGAACATTGGACATATTCAGCTCTTTTTGCAGCTGAGGAACTATCTCTTCGTTATATCTTTCTTTCAAAGTCTTCATCGATCTGTCCTGTGTTTTTAATCTTGCTTACTGGGCCTAGGAATCGAATTGCGCCTGACAGTGCTTACAGACGCGGGTTTTGCGATTATCCGCCAGGGATTCCATTTTAATCCGGGTGGGTTTATTGCATTGAAGACAATACAACATCACCTTGCTGGCATGAATCGGGGTTTCGCGCTCAACCAAACCACCTTGAATTCCAAACATGGGATTTGGCTTGGTTGCTTTCTTCACTTTGTTGACACCTTCAACCAGAACCTTGCCACGATCCTTAAATACACGGCGAATCGTCCCAGTCTGCCCTTTATCTTTTCCAGAGACAACCATTACGGTGTCACCCGTCTTAACATGAAGAGGGAACGCATTGTATTTTGTCTTACGAGGGCGTTTCATTTGCAACATAACGGCTATTTCCTTTAGATAACTTCCGGGGCGAGTGAGACAATTTTCATAAAGTTCTTGTCACGAAGCTCACGAGCAACAGGGCCAAAAACACGAGTACCACGTGGGTTGCCGTCCTTGTTGATAATCACAACGGCATTATCGCCAAAGCGAATGGTCGAACCGTCATTTCTCCTCAGGCCAAACTTTGTGCGTACAACCACACAGCGAACAATTTCAGACTTTTTGACCATACCATTCGGCTGGGCTTTTTTGACAACACCCACGATTACATCGCCAATGTTGGCAGTATCACCCTTTTCGAGTACCCGAATACATAACACTTCCTGGGCACCTGAATTGTCAGCAACTTGTAGACGGGATTCCTGCTGAATCATGTCCTAAACCTCTTCAATGTGCTTAATAATTTCTTTTAACGCCCAGCATTTATCTTTACTGAAGGGACGGCTTTCAACAATCCGAACCACATCTCCGAGCTGTGCTGTATTTTCAGGATCATGTGCCTTAAACCGTGTGGTCTTCACATGAATCTTCTTGTAGCGAGGGTGCTTTGTTCTTTCCACAACGGCAACAACACGGGTCTTGTCCATTTTATCGGAAACAACAGTACCCACTTTCTCTTTTCTAGGCATTGGTTTTATCTCCCTGGGCTGCATGTTCCTTTTGGCGCAAGATCGTCTTTAATTGCGCCATTTGATGCTTGATACGACGAAACTTGGCCGTATCGTCCAACTGATGCGTTGCCTTTTGGAAACGAGCTTCATAAAGCTCCTTGGATAAGGCTTCAAGTCTTTGAGGGATCTCTTCAATAGTTAGATCACGCATTTCTGCAAGCTTCATTAATTTTGCCCTCCAAGCGTCTCTTGAGCGTAGACAATGCGGGTTTTAATCGGCAATTTTTGCGCCGCAAGCTCCATCGCGCGGGTAGCAGCTTCAGTACTTGCGCCACGCATCTCAAACATAATTCTGCCGGGCTTTACAACAGCAACCCAATATTCGGGGTTCCCTTTACCAGACCCCATCCGGGTTTCAGCCGGCTTTTGCGTAACCGGTTTCGAAGGAAAAATCCGAATCCAGATTTTTCCACCTCTCCGGACACTACGGGCCATGGCCCTCCGTGCCGCTTCAATCTGACGACTGGTAACCCATGAAGGCTCCAAAGCTTGAAGACCGACTGTACCGAACTCCAGCTCCGTCCCACGGGTCTCATAGCCCCGCATGGTGCCGCGCATTTGCTTACGATATTTTGTTCTCTTAGGCATTAACATGATGTTGTTTACTCCTCAGCAGGGCTATTTTCGGTCGACTGCTGTGTATGGGCTTGGCTCTCCGCATCCTGAGACTGGCCGCGATTAGGGCGCTTACCTCGGCGTCCGCCAGGGCCGCCACCAGGGCCACGACGACCTCCGGGCTGGCCTTGACCTTGATTACGTTGCTGCTCATCAGGGCGAGATTTTTGCTTCACATTGCTATCTGCAACTTCACCCGGAAGGACTTCCCCTTTGAAGATCCATACCTTTACGCCAATAATCCCAAACAAGGTAAATGCTTGCGCATAACCGTAATCGATATTGGCTCTAAATGTATGAAGGGGAATCCGACCTTCTTTTGCCCATTCGGTACGAGCGATTTCAGCACCACCAAGGCGTCCCGCAATCATAACTTTAATTCCCTTGGCGCCAGAGCGCATTGTCCGGAGAATTGCTTGCTTCATAGCGCGACGGAATGCAACACGCTTTTCCAACTGGAACGCAATGGCTTCAGCCACAAGTTGCGCATCGGCATCAACACGGGCAACTTCCATCACATCCAACTGAATATCTTTCCGCTGGGTCAAACGGGTCAATTCTTTACGAAGTTGCTCAAGTCCTTGCCCACCACGACCGACAATCATGCCTGGACGACCAGTGATAATACGAATAATCAACTTGGAGGCTTTGCGATCAACTTCAATCCGGCTAATGAAAGCATTCTTCAGCTTCTTCTTCAGGTAAGCCCGAATATCATAATCTTCTTTCACATTCTTGGCATAATCCTTGTCAAAAGCAATCCAATTGCTTTCCCAAGCTTGAACAATGCCGAGTCGAAGACCTTTTGGATGTACCTTCTGTCCCACGTTATGACTCCTTTGCTCTTACCTTGACTTCCAGTGTGAGGTGGGCGGTTGGTTTTTCGATTTTATAGATTCGCCCTTGAGCCCGGGGACGAAAACGTTTATAAGCAGGGCCTTCATCAACCATAACAGCACTCACATAGAGACGCTCCGGAGAAGCCAGGTCGCCATACTTTTGCTGTGCATTACTAATTGCGGCCTGCAGATTTTTCAAAACCACATTCGATGCAAAATAAGGCATAAAACGAAGGATATGTACCGCTTCAATGGCATTCTTGCCACGAATCTCATTGACAACCCGACGCAATTTACGATGGGACATCAAGATAAATTTTTGACGAGATTGTGCTTTTGCTTCCATCGGTCTTACCTCTTCTTCGCTTTCTTGTCTGAACCGGCATGACCTCTGAAGTAGCGGGTGGGCGCAAACTCACCCAACTTGTGACCAATCATCTGCTCGGTGATGTAGACCGGCACATGCTTATTACCATTATGGACAGCAATAGTATGGCCAATCATATCCGGGATGATCATAGAGCGACGAGACCAGGTTTTGATAACCTTTTTGTCTCCGCTCTCATTGAGGGCTTCAACTTTATCTTGAAGATGATCGTCTACAAACGGGCCTTTTTTCAATGAACGAGGCATGTCTTATATTCCTAACGTGTGCGGCGTCTTACAATATACTTGTTAGAAAGCTTCTTACGCTTTCTGGTCTTATAACCCAAAGCAACTTTACCCCAAGGCGTAACGGGAGCAGGACGGCCAATAGGAGCCTTTCCTTCACCACCGCCGTGCGGGTGATCAACCGGGTTCATCACCACACCGCGAACGGTGGGACGAATACCCATATGGCGCTTTCTACCGGCTTTACCAATTTTGATGTTTTTGTGCTCTGCATTACCTAGACTTCCCAAGGTGGCATAGCATTTTTCTGAAACCATCCGCATTTCGCCACTGGGCAGCTTTAACGTGGCGTAGCCATTTTCTTTTGCAACCAACTGAGCACCACACCCAGCACTGCGGACAATTTTACCGCCATTCCCCGGAACGAGCTCAATATTATGAACAAACGAACCCAAAGGAACATTTTTCAGCGGCAGCGCATTCCCATTGCTTATTTCGGCTTCAGGGCCAGCGAAAATAGAATCGCCAACTTTAACGCCTTGCGGATGAAGAATATATCGTCTTTCACCATCTGCGTACAAAAGCAAAGCAATCCGAACGTTACGGTTTGGATCATACTCAATGGTCTCAACCGTAGCAGGAATACCCAGCTTGTTACGCTTGAAATCGATAATGCGATAAGCGCGCTTATGGCGATTCCCTTTATGACGGCAGGTAATGCGGCCATAGTTGTTACGGCCTGAACGGTTTGCCAATTTTGCTAATAAAGGCTTATAAGGCTTATCTGTCGTAATCTCCTCGAAGTCGGAGACAGACATGCCGCGCTGGCCAGGGGAGGTTGGTTTTAATGTCTTAATACCCATTGCCGTTAAGCTCCTGTAAATACTTCGATAGGTTCACCCTGGATAGTAAAAATTGCCTTTTTACCAACAGATGTGTGGCCTGAACGGCGACCTACCCTTTTTTCCTGCGGATACATTTTGACGGTTTGAATCTTGACCACCTTGCGATCGGGGTAAATCAATTCAAAAGCCTTTGTCAACTCAATTTTATTGGCATTGATATCTACTTCGAAGGTGTATTGGTTTTCTGCGGTCAACGCCATTGCCTTCTCAGTAACGATAGGGCGCTTGATCAATTTATAGTATTGCTCACGACTAGACATGATTGCCAAACCTTTCGTTGATTTCCTGAAGGGCTTGCTCCGTTGCAATCACCGCATCCGCCAAAATCAGATCCTTAACGCTCAAATTCAGCGGGAGACGCAACTTGATCTCCGGCAGGTTACGGGCAGCTAAACCCAGATTCTTGTTTGCATCATCCTTGTAATCAACCAGGATAAGGACTTTTTTCTCTTTCAGCCCCATACCGGCGATAAAATTGTTCATCAATTTCGTCTTAGGCTCGGACAAAAAGGTGAAGCTATCTACCACTTGCAATTTACCTTCGGTAGCAGCAACCGACAGAGCGGACTTGATTGCCAGACGACGCATTTTCTTCGGCATGCTCATTTCAAAGCTGCGCGGCTTCGGTCCAAAGATAACACCGCCGCCCTTCCATAACGGACTACGGATACTACCGGCACGGGCACGACCTGTTCCTTTTTGCTTCCAGGGCTTTTTACCACCCCCACGAACTTCACCGCGGGTTAATGTACTGGCGGTACCAGCACGACCGTTTGCCAATTCACGCTTAACGGCCAGGTGCATTACATGAAGGTTGGGCTGGGTGCCAAACACTTCATCCATCAATTCAATGGCACCGGCTTCTTTGCCTTGAGCATCAATCTTTTTAACTTTAACTGCCATAGCTTATTGCTCCTGCTTTCCGCCGATGACCTTGCGGGGGCGGATGAAAAGGATACTACCGGTCTTCCCTGGAACAGCACCTTTTACTAACAACAAATTCTTCTCGGAATCCACCAGAACCACTTGGAGGTTTTCAACGGTCACTTGCTCATCACCCATGTGCCCAGCCATTCTCAACCCCTTAAAGACGCGGCCTGGCGTTGTACCAGCCCCAATCGAACCAGGGAGACGGTGGGATTTGGAACCGTGGGTCATCGGGCCCCGAGCAAAATTGTGACGCTTAATACGACCAGCAAACCCCTTACCGATAGAGCGACCGGTCACATTCACACGGGCCAAATCAGCCAGGAAATCCGGAGCAATCAATTGCCCCACCTGGAAGGACGCTTCCTCGGACTGGGCAATACGAAATTCTTGCAAATGACGGAACAGTGACAGGCCGTTCTTTTTAAAGTGGCCTTGCTCAGCCTTGGACAGGTGTTTTTCTTTACCTTCCTGATATGCAACCTGGATTGCGGAATATCCGTCGTTTTCCTTGGTTTTAACTTGGGCAACGGTGAGCGGAAGAAGCTCAATCACCGTAACGGGCACGGCATCTCCGTTTTCGTTGAAGACTTGCGTCATTCCGGCTTTTTTGCCTATCGTTCCTTGTAAGGTCATGGTTCCTTCTCTTTCTTACGCTTCTTCCTTTGACGACGTAAAGGGAGCAATAAGGTGTGATTACTGGGGAATATAAATGTAGTACAATCGGATTTTAATATCAAGCATGTGGATTGAATTGCTTAATAAGGGAAATGGTGCTTTGTAAACGGCACCATTTCCCTTTAGAGCTTAGAGCTTAACCTCGATATCCACACCCGCAGGCATATCGAGACGACTCAACTGTTCCATAGTCTCATGGGTTGGGTCTTCGATATCGATGATGCGCTTGTGCGTACGGATCTCAAAGTGTTCGCGGGACTTTTTATCTGCATGCGGCGAACGCAACACGCAGAAGATTTGACGATGCGTAGGAAGAGGAATCGGGCCAACAACCTTGCAATTGCTTTGGCGGGCAACTTCAACCAATCTTTCGGCTGAACTGTCCAGCAAGCGATGATCAAACGCCTGTAACCGAACCCGGATACGTTGTTTTTTCTGTTTACGAGGTGTTGCCATATTCCTTCTTCCTACGTTTTCTGTATATCTATCGTAATTATTCGGTGATGCTATCGATAATGCCGGAACCAACGGTTCTGCCGCCTTCGCGGATCGCGAAGCGCATCCCGGTTTCCATAGCAACAGGGGTCACGAGCTCAACCTCGATCATAATGTTGTCGCCAGGCATTACCATTTCAACGTTCTCGGGCAGCGTAATGGTGCCGGTCACGTCGGTCGTTCTGACGTAGAACTGAGGGCGGTATCCTTTGAAGAACGGGGTGTGACGACCGCCTTCTTCTTTGGTCAGAACGTAGATGTTGGCCTTGAACTTGGTGTGGGGCTTGATGCTACCGGGAGCTGCCAGAACCTGACCACGCTCAACGGAGCTCTTATCAATACCACGGAGCAAGGTACCCACGTTATCACCCGCCATACCATGGTCGAGCTGCTTACGGAACATCTCAACACCGGTGACAGTGGTCTTACGGGTATCACCCATACCGATGATTTCGACTTCGTCGCCAACCTTGATTTGACCACGCTCGATACGGCCGGTTACAACGGTACCGCGACCGGGGATGGTGAACACGTCCTCGATCGGCATCAGGAAAGGCTGGTCGATCGGACGATCCGGAACTGGAATGAAGCTGTCAACAGCATCCATCAGTTCGTAAATTTTGTCGATCCACTCGTTATCGCCGCGCTTGCTGGCGGAGTTGGCTTGCATTTGCTCCAGCGCTTTCAAGGCAGAACCACGGACGAACGGAATGTTGTCGCCATCGAACTGGTATTGGCTCAGCAGTTCGCGGGCTTCCATTTCAACCAGGTCGAGCAACTCGGGATCGTCAACCATGTCGCATTTGTTGAGGAAGACAACCATGTTGGGAACACCAACCTGACGGGCCAGCAGAATATGCTCGCGAGTCTGGGGCATCGGGCCATCGGCTGCGGAGATAACCAGGATCGCGCCATCCATCTGGGCAGCACCGGTAATCATGTTCTTAACGTAGTCGGCGTGGCCGGGGCAATCTACGTGGGCGTAGTGACGATTGTCGGTTTCGTATTCAACGTGGGCGGTTGCAATGGTAATACCGCGTGCTTTCTCTTCCGGCGCAGAGTCAATTTCGTCGAATGCTCTTGCTTGCGCACCACCGGCTGCAGACAATACGAAGGTGATTGCAGCGGTGAGTGTTGTTTTACCGTGGTCAACGTGACCAATTGTTCCGATATTGACGTGTGGCTTCTTCCGTTCAAACTTTTCCCGGGCCATTCTCGTTATCTCCTTTTTCTAATGACTTTCCCTTATCGTTGCTAACAGATTTGGAACTTTGGCTTCAATTTTAATCACAAAAGCATACACAATAAAACACAAAGATATGAAAGAAAAAAGCCCATGACGAGATTCGAACTCGTGGCCTTCCCCTTACCAAGGGGATGCGCTACCTCTGCGCCACATGGGCATTACTTCTTTGTTCGTCTGCAAGTCCAATCAACGCACGGCTGCTAGTTCTTGCTTAAGAGTGGTGGGCAGGGTTGGATTCGAACCAACGTAGCGTATGCAACGGTTTTACAGACCGCCTCCTTTAACCACTCGGACACCTGCCCATAGGAGAGGAGAACATTGAAGTGAGCCGGTGATGGGACTCGAACCCGCAACCTACGGTTTACAAAACCGTTGCTCTGCCATTGAGCTACACCGGCAGGCGGGGATTTAATCTTATTAGGTCAATCCCACATGTCAACAGGTTTAGGCAGAACTGCTTTATACCCGTTTAACAAAGTATCTTAACAAGAAAGATTTTACCCGGCAAATATAAAAGTAAAAGAGGGGATTTGAAAATATTTTATCCAAAAGGAAGCATTTTTTCTCGAAAACCGCGCATAGGAACAATGCTTACACAATGTCATCAAAGCTGTCGCGATTTTACATTTCTTTTGGTTAGCCAAATTTCCACTGATGACAGGGATTCAATTGTTCCCGGATATCCTTACTGTTTGAAATTGATGACCAGTCCTACTTTTTCAGGCTGAACATGGCTCAGCTGTTTTTGCCAGCGCCGGATATTGGGAAGCGTGGCGTCTTTCTGGCGCATATTCAAAAGGACTTTTTGAGACAGGTTGGCAATAATCGTGGAATCAATGGCATCCATACCGGACGGGGCATTGAAGAAGATCACATCAAAATGCTTCTTCAGGCTTTCAATCAGCGTATGCAACCTGGGATGGTTCAGATAGTCCAGAGAATCGGCATATCCTTGACCTGCCGGCAACACCGCCAGCTTACCAAACTGCTTTACAGGCTTGATAGCGTCCTTGATAGAGGCGGAATCATCCAATACGTTCATCAATCCCGGAGATTCCAACAAGGAAAAGGCCGAATGGATCTCCGGTTGAATCAGGTTGGCGTCCACGAGCAGCGTCCGATATCCATCTTTCGCGAACAGGCAGGCCAAATTAGCTGCCAAAAACGTTGTGCCGCTGCCTTGGGATGGGCTGAGAACGGTAAACACCTTTTCGGTTTTAGTGGCATAGCCTGCCAGGCGATTCTTTAACTCCAGCAACGCATCATACACCGCTGCCGAATTTTGATCTTGAACCAGGGCAATGGATAGTTGGGTTTCGGGCATATAGTCCTCGTAGTCGCTCTTATGGCCTGGCATCGAAGCAAACAGCCGATCATCAAAGGGGATCTCCTGCAAGATGGGAAGGTGGATAATATCTTCAATCTTGGCGGGGTTATAGGGATTTCGCCTGGCTTTCTCAAACAGGCAGGCCAAAGCCAGGCCAACAAAGGGGGAAATGAGCAGGCTACCCAACAGCCATAGCCAGGGTAAAGGCTGGGAAACGGACGCCTTTTTGCTGATATAGGCATAAGGGCTGGGATGTTGCAGTTGGGTTTTAAGCTGCGCTTCTTCATCCTTAAGTGCCTTCAGGGCCGGTTCGTTTGGTTCAGGCTTGGCCTGGGGTTGTTTTTCTTCCGTATGTACCGTCTCATTCATCTGGGGCACTTCAGACAGGTTCCGTTCCAGGGCGCTGATCCCATTTTGGATGGCGGCCATGGCCTGTTGGTGCTGGCCCAGTTCCTGCTGAATGGCGTTCAGCTCACTTCGGATCTGCGGAATATGGCTACCAGGTCGTGAACTCGTCTTGCTTTCGGCCTTCTTCGCTTGTTTTTCCATCGCGTCCAGAAGCTGAAGCTCCAGGGAGCTGACCAGGTATTGGCCTTGCTGCAACCGTGGATGCTGTGGCCCGTATTTAGCCTGCAATAATGTCAGGTTAACCTTGGCTTCAGCCAAGGCCTTTTTGAGTTTCTCGATTTCCTGGGTCGTAGCGTTCGTTGCTTCCAAGGGAACTTTGGCAGGAGGCGGATTCAGCAATGGCAGAAGCTTTTTGACACGCCCCTGGAGTGCGGCGACCCGGGCTTTCTCCCGCTCCTGGCGAACATAAAGCTGGTGCAACTGATCAAGGGAAGAAGCGGCGGGATGCTTTTCAACCGTAGAGATTGAGGGGACATGTTGTGTTTCGTCCATTGCCGGATGGTTTTGATGAAGCTTTAACGCATTAATTTCTTCTTGGACACGGGCTATTTCTTTCGCAAGATGCGCTTTTTGCGCTGCGTTAAATGAATCGGCCATCTGTTTAGCACCGGCATTTGCCAGTGCTTCTGCCCGGCGGGCAGGCTCATCTGTCACGGTAATCGTAATCGACTGCTGGGATGGGTTTACACGGTAAGCAATATGATGGGGATCCAGACTTTCAACGGAAGCGGCTTTTTCAAGTTCCAGCAAGTTTTTAGCGTGCTGCATCCTGGCAACAATCCGATCCAGGTTAATGTTCGCTCGTGGCTGCCCGGCCTGGGTTCTGAACTGGACCACACTTGCGGCAGTAACCGGTTTTGGCAAAGCCAGCCATACCCCATAAGTAGCCAGCGGCAACACGATTGCAGACGCAATCATCCAGCTTTTACGCCGGTTTACCTGTGCAATTAACGAATTAATGCCAGCCATGGACGGATTTAACTCACTTCTTTTTTTCAATACAGAAAATGAAACCTGATCAGCCTCTTGCATCATAGCGATGCACGGCGTTAAACCACATCCCTTGTTTGGTATAAATTGATGCGTTGTCGGATAATGAAGCTGCTGCCGGCATTTTCAAGAAACTGAACAACCACCCGGCCTGACGTTGAAGCAACCTGGCCTGGCGCGGCAGGGCTTTGGTTGAAGTCCGATCGTTATTTTCGTATAGTTCTATAGTAGTAGGTTCAGTCAAATTAAAGAGAAGGCTTAGTTCGATGACAGACATTGAAAACCGCATCAGGGCGCTTTACGACCAATTGGCGTCCGCGCATGAGAAGGCCCGTAAAACGTTTGGCAAGGATGCCTTGACATTAGGCGAGAAAATTTTGTTTTCCCACTTTGACCCTGAAAAATACCCGACGGAAGTCATCCGAGGGCAGAGTACCCTGGCCTTGCGCCCGGATCGCGTGGCGATGCAGGACGCAACCGCCCAGATGGCCATGCTGCAATTTATGCAGTCCGGTCGGCAGAAAGCGGCCGTTCCTTCGACCGTGCATTGCGACCACCTCATCCGTGCGCAATCCGGCGTGAAGGAAGACATGGAACGGGCCATCCAGGAAAACGCCGAGGTTTACAACTTCCTGCGTTCTGCGGCGGCCAAGTACGGCATCGGGTTCTGGAAGCCCGGCAGCGGGATCATTCACCAGGTTGTGCTGGAAAAATACGCCTTCCCCGGCGGGTTGATGATTGGAACCGACAGCCATACCCCCAATGCAGGCGGCCTGGGCATGGCGGCCATCGGTGTTGGCGGCTCCGACGCAGCCGAAACCATGGCGGGCCTTCCTTGGGAAGTGCGTGCGCCGAAAATGGTCGGCGTCAAGCTGACCGGCCAACTCCAGGGCTGGACAACCCCGAAAGACATTATCCTCTACATTCTGGGCAAAATGACGACCAAGGGCGGCACCAATAAGATTATCGAATACTTTGGCCCTGGCGCAGAAAGCATCAGCGCAACAGGAAAGGCCACCATCACCAATATGGGCGCGGAACTCGGCGCAACCTGCTCCATCTTCGCGTTTGACGCCAAGATGGCCGCGTACCTGCGTGCCACCGGCCGAGAGGAAATTGCCGCCATGGCCGAAGCACATCAGCAGCACTTGCGTCCGGATCCGCAGGTTGATGCCAACCCCGCTGCTTATTACGATGAGCTGATCGAAATCAACCTGTCCGAACTGGAGCCTTACATCGTGGGGCCACATTCCCCGGACAAGGCACATTCCTTAAGCCAGTTTGCCAGCAGCGTGGATAGCGAAGGCTACCCGGCCCAACCCAGCGCTGCCCTCATCGGAAGTTGCACCAACTCCTCCTACGAAGATTTGGAGCGGGTGGCTAACCTGGCGCGGCAGGCCAAGCAAAAGGGGCTTAAGCTGAAAACCAAGCTCCTCATTACACCCGGCTCCCAGCAAGTACTGGAAACCATTAAGGAAAACGGGCAACTCGCCGACTTGACCGATATCGGCGCCACCGTCCTGGCTAACGCCTGCGGGCCTTGTATCGGCAACTGGGACAGGACCGATTTCCCGGCTGGCGTTAAGAATTCCATCGTATCGTCCTTTAACCGCAATTTCCCCGGCAGAAACGATGGCCGCACCGATACATTATCCTTCCTGGCCAGCCCGGACTTCGTGATGGTGTACGCCCTCTCCGGCGACCTGCACTTTAACCCGATGAAGGACAGTATTGAAGGCATCAAACTGGATGCGCCAACCGCTGCGGACATTCCACCCAACGGGTTCTCGATCACGTCGGAAGGGTATCTCCCGCCGGCTGAAAACGGCCAAGGCGTAGAGGTCGAGATTTCTCCCGCCAGCGAGCGCCTGCAACTGCTGGAACCCTTTAAGCCCTGGGACGGGAAAGACTTCACCAGCCTGCCTGTGCTGATTAAGACCAAGGGGCAGACCACCACGGATCACATCTCCCCTGCCGGGATTGACTGGCTGCCGCTTCGGGGGCACCTCGCCGGCATCAGTAACAACATGCTGCTGGGCGCCGTGGATGCGGAAACCGGCCAAAAAGCCGAACCCATCCGCATGACCATACTGGGCCGTGAGCGTGGCGTTTCCCCTTGGGCGCTGAAGGCGATGGAATACCAGAAGGATCCGGAAATTGGCGGCAGCATCATTGTGGGTGATGAAAACTACGGCGAAGGCAGCAGCCGCGAGCATGCCGCGATGTCTCCCCGCTTCCTGGGCGTCAAGGCCGTCATTGTTCGCAGCTTTGCCCGAATCCACGAAACCAACCTGAAGAAGCAGGGCATCCTTCCCTTTACCTTTGCCAACCCCGCGGATTACGACAAGGTAAGCAAGGGCGATCGCATTGATATCCCCAACCTGAAGGATCTCAAGCAAGGCCAGCCGATGACCGCACGGGTGCATAAAGCCGATGGCAGCACGGTTGAACTGACCCTGAACCACTCTATGACCAACGAGCAGATTGGCTGGTTTAAAGCCGGTTCGGCCATTAACGCCGCAAACCAACCTGTATTAAAGTAGGTTTGTAGTCACTCTTTCCCAAAAGCGGGCTAACCTGTTTAGCCCGCTTTTTTACGCCTCCGGAAAGCCTGTGAATTCTCACAGACGCAGCCGAAAATTCTTCGTTGATTTTTCGCTTCGGTTTTCGTATCCTATATCAGTGTCTTGTTACGGGCGATTAGCTCAGTTGGTAGAGCGCCTCCCTTACAAGCATGATTTGATTAGTAAAAGTCCAGAAAGGAGAAAGAGCCAAAATGCTAGCTGGTACAATGATCTCAAGCCAACGGCTCATGGGCATTATAGCCCCTGATTTTTTCCTTCGCAAGACTGGACTACTCACTTTTTACTCAGTTATGATTAAAGTCTTCCAAACCCTGGAAACCTGCTACGGGCGTTTAGCTCAGTTGGTAGAGCGCCTCCCTTACAAGGAGGATGTCGGCAGTTCGAGCCTGTCAACGCCCACCATATTTCTTCAAAAGGTAAAGTGAAAAAATTGAACAAAAAACTACTCACTTTTCAAAGAAAAAAACAGATAAGAGCCTCTCTCAAAGAGGCTTTTACCGTTTTTAGGAATTACTCACTTTTACACACTGGAGATTCATATAATGGTTTTTAGACACCCAAGATATGTCATATACTGCATCATAGTGCTAATCGCTCTCGGACTTCCTGGATTTGCCCAAGATTCCCCATCGGTTGATCCAGAGAAAGTAATGGGTGCGGCTATTCGACTTAAGAAAGCTGCTGTAGAGCGAGAATGGAATGATTGCTTATTGAAGTCAGGTTCAGAAACAAGATGTAAAAAGCTTTTGGAGATACTTTGGGAGCAAGAGAAAAGAGCCTTGTCTCGAATTAGCCATTATTTGAATGATCCTACAATCGACAAAAAACGCTTAAACACGGAGATGTCGAGTTGTTATAACCCCGGTGGCAACTATTCAGAGTTGATAACTTGCTGGTCACTACTTGCAGACAGACTTGATGCAGCCAAAGAAGGGGAGTCTCTTATCAAGAAGTAACTCACAGGATGATTCTCAAACGTCCATCCAAGTGTTCCCTTTGGGCTTGCTTCCTACGACATGGTTTATGAACGATTCCAGTGCAGTCTTGAGTCTTTGTTCTTTCTCATCCTCAATAGCCCGGTCAATGTCTCGTGCCATCTGTTCCACCCAGTACCCGACGGCCATTGCCAGAGCATCCAAGCGGTCATCGTGAGCCAATGCGCCTCGGTCTTTGGTAATTCGGGTCATCTGATAAAAGAGCTGGTATTTCAGGGCTTGTTCTGAAGGGCGTTGTTGGGCGGATTTGTAGTCCTGTTCCACCAAACGACGGTCAACAACAAGCCGATGTTGGTTCATCACGGGCTCCAGAGTATCGATGATTCGTTTCTCTTTCTGCCCCGTGCTTCGGATCTCCTCCATCGTAACTGGGTATATCTTGGCCATGACAGGCTTAAGGAGTTGCAGGAACATCCCATCCCCAAAGTTGGCTTCCACAATGACCTTGTTCACCTTCTGCCGCTTGGCGATTTCAGAGAGTTTCCCCAGAATCTCCTCCGTATAACCACCGTGAAAGCCACCGGATTCCAATAAGAACAACTGGCTGTTAATGATTTTTACCACGGCATAGGCGGTTTCATCCTTGCCCCGGCCCGCTGGGTCAATGGCCATAACAGAACCTGTATAGGGAATCCATTGGCCTTGAATCGCCATAGGCCGGTGAAACTTATCTCCACCCAGTCCCACATTAGGGAGGTCGTTGATATTGGTTTCCTGTGAACCAGCCCAGATGACTTTCTCAGGAGCCATCTCCGAGTCACAGTCCATCACAATGAGGTCATTGAGTTTTAGAGGATAGCGTTCCGCATCTGAAAGGCGGGTGTTTAGCATAAACTGTAACTGGAAGCCTGAACGACCATAGGAGGCTTCCCGCTCCATCAGGTCCCAATCCGAGAACCTTTTGGGGTCTGTCGGTTTTCCCTCCAATAAAGCATTCCCTTCCAGGGCTTTGAGAACCTTTGGTGAGAGTCGGTCTCCGTAGTAGCTCAGGAGATCCTTGTCCGGGTAACGGGCTGGCCAGATTCTCAGAGCATAGCCTCGTTCCGGGAGGACGTTGTAAAGGCTCATCTCTGTTTGTGGAGTTCCAAGATACACCACAATCCCATTGGGTTTCAGGATGGCATCGAACTCCTTAACCGATTCAGCCAGCTTCTCTCGCATTACCTGGGTCATGGAATTGTTGGGGACTTCAACGTCATCGACAACAATGATGTCTGCCCGGCTCCCGGTGAGCTGCCCGGTGATGCCTACGGACTTAACTGAAGGGGAATGGTCCGGGTTGGCTGGTGCCACGTCAAAGCTGACTTTGGAGTTTCGCTGTTCTTCTCTGGGCTTGAGGTGCTGAAGTTCAGGCATCTCCAGAATGAGACGCATACAGAAGGTCGTGAAGTTATCCGCATGAAACTTGGAGGCAGAGACAACAAGGATCTTCAATTGAGGATTGATATAGAGAACCCAGCAGACAAAGGTAACCGTAATCCAGCTTTTTCCGACACCACGGAATGCTTCGATGATAGCCCGTCTTGGCCCCTTGCCGTAGAAGATGTTTTGCAGGTAATGGGCAATGTCATATTGGATGGGCGTTGGGTCAGGCAATCCCAGAAACTTCCAGGTGATAAATAAAAAGACCCGGAAGTCTGCTAACGGGTCTTTGGGTTTATTGGTCATCGGGGACTTCATCGTCGTCATTGAAATGGGGTATTTTATCTACCAGGGCTTCCAAGGTCGTTGGTTTCGGTTGTTTGGAAGCCATATCGTGGTCCCTGAGGAATTGACGTATCACCGCCCGGTCACTGGCTTTGACTTTGCCGGATTTAACGAGGGCAAGCAGGTCGTTGAGAAAGGCATCATAGAGGTCCTTCATCTTTTCATCGTGTGAGGACATTTAATTTCCTCCTCTGAAGTAGGCAATACAGGACGCTACTAAGCTTGCAATGACAGCAGAAGCACCCAGTTGCCAAGCTTTAAACATTTCCAGGCTGCCGATTCGTTTATCGTGTTCATCAAGCTGGTTGACAATAAGGCTTTGATTACTGAGGATGGCATCCACTTTGCCTTCCAATCGCCCCAGGTGGAGGAAGATTTCCGCTTGGTTGGAACGTTGCTGCATGGCTACACATCCAATGCCTTGGTGAAATCCAACTCGATGAGCTTGCCATCATCCACACCAGCGAAGTTAGTGATTTTCAGTTTCTGATAACCAAGACTCACAATGTTTTCAGCTTCAGTTCCGGTTACTGGGAATTCAAATACCTTGGCAAAGAACGGGGATTCTCCAGTAACAGCTTCCAGTTGAGCTTGCAGCGTATTTTTCTCGCTATACAAGGTTTCCAACTTGCTGTCATCGGCTTCTGGTTTACTTAACTCAGCTATAATCTCCGCTTTTTTACCTTCTAACTCAACTTCTGCCAGCTTTCGCTTTTCTCGGATATCGTTTAAACGTTGAGCTTCGTTGACATAAAAGACCACACCAAGACGAATTACCTTGTCCAAGCTATCGTAAAAGACGGTTTCAATCTTGATATAGCAATCTGGGACAGGTAAACCAATGTTGTTTTTCACAAAATTTGCTTTCAATGCCATTGTTTTAGACTCCTGTAAAGATGATTTTGTTGAGTGAAATCCATGGAGGCGTGTTGCTGTGTGCTGAACCACCACCTGTATTACCAGTGTTCTGGGTACTAAACTGGTAGGCAGAACCCCCAGTGGAAATCGGGCCACTTGAAACCAGTTTCGTATAGGTATGATCGTGGCTCGGCATTTGGCTAATGGTTAAGGTATGTGTTTCTGCACCTCCCGTACCACCCAATGTTGTAGAGTTTGCACCACCGGTTGAAGATGAGGTCACTCGTCCAGCGGCTGAACCGCCCATATCATCCTTCCCTAAAGCAAATCTTCCCCGAAGATCAGGAAGGTTAAAGGTAGTTGAGCCGTCCCCAGCCCCATAAGTAGTTCCAAGGATACTAAAGAGCCATGTATAGGTTGTTCGGGACACAGCTTGGCCATAACAAAGAAGCCAACCACTTGGGGCCGTGGCCCCTGAAAAGTCTGATACTTCCCCAATTTCTCGAAGGTCTGCTTTGACATTGAGCTTGGTAAGGTACTCAAAGCCCGTTTCATCTTGCTTTGCCCGAAGGTATTTCAAGCCGTTTCCGGCTATAGCAGGTATGTTAATGGAGGCTGCCGAAGCTGCCGCCTTGTTAGCCCAATGCATGGCCGAATACTTGTTGGAGGGAGAAGTGATAACAGGGGAGTCTTCCACTTTCGTGGCCCAGTCTTTAGCAGAGCCGCCTGTTCCGGCTTGAATGCCCTGGGCATACTCTTTGGCAGAGAATTCTGTCCCATCAACATTACCGCTGGTTTTGCTTGCCCAGTTTTTTGCGGATCCAGTTGGAATGGTATTACCGGTTGCATATTCTTTAGAAGAGTATTCGGTGGCCTGACCAGAAACGACACTGCCTGTCTGAGTCGCCCAATTCTTTGCAGAACCACCTGTTCCAGCCTGGGTTCCCTGGGCATATTCCTTGGATGAAAAGGCGCTGCCATCCACGTTTCCTGTGGTTTTACTCGCCCAGTCTTTGGCATTACCAGTAGGTGGATTGACACTGCCTCCAATGGCATAAGCTTTCGAACTGTAATCGGAACCATCCACTGTTCCATTGGTCTTCGTAGCCCAGTCCTGGGATGTGGTTGCTGAACTCGCTGCACTACCGGCAGATGCCGCTGCATTAATGGCCTGAGTTGTTGCCTGATCAACAATGCCCAGTGTTTGGTTGTAATTAACAGCATCGTTTGACTGTGTGCCATTGGCTACGTTCTTGATAACTTTGTTCTGGGCATCCCACTTGTTAGAAGCACTGTCCAAAGGGAGCTTTGAATCTACCGTATCCACGGTTTCCTGGACCACAAAGAGCATCTGATCCGATGTCTTGTCCAGATCACCCTCTGATAACAGGGTTCCATCCTGAAAGTCCACCAGCTTGGTAGTGTTTGGCGTGATTCTTCGGACTTCAACAATAATGCCGCTACTGGGAATAGAAGAGGTTTTGACTGTGGAGCTGGTGGGGAAGGTAATCCCGGAATCAACAACGCCATTCACTTTCACCTGGATATGGCTTTTGCTGATGTAGGAGAAGGGGATGTTGAAGGTATCCGTTGACCCATCCCCGTTATATTGCACGTAGCTAAGTGGCATGGATTTCCTCCAAAGTAATAAGCCCCAACGGATTCGTCAGGGCTGTGGGGTAAATGGCTTGAAATGGGTTATTTTTGGATGTCGATAAGCTGGTCTAGCTGATTGCGTAAGACCCGAACCTTGTTTCGACGGTCTGTTTGGAAGGTATCCCGGAGGGTCTGACCGGCTTCATTTAGGAATTCTTCCTGCATCAGTTGCATCAAAGCTGCCTGCTTGTATTTTTCATACACACGCTTCAACAAGGTGGCTTTCCCGCCGTCATAATCACCCACATCATCAGAGGCTTGCTTGTATTTGTCGGATTGCATCACTTCGGCAAGCTTTTCTTTCAATGTAGGGTGGCCTTTAATCTGAACGTTCATCAACTCACGCCGTCTATCTGCCGCTGTCTGGCCATTGGCATTACGAAACTGAGTGAGATCGACTCGTCCTTCCTGAATGGTGTTGGCAGGCAATGTGAAACGAACGCCCAAGTGAGTCAATCGGGCCAACTCATCTAAAACCGGATCTTTTTTCTGAGTGGATGAGACAAAAGGCTGAACGTCAAAAGCTCCATAACCAGGGGGTAAGAGGATAGGTTCACCGAACATATTCCGCTTAGGATCCAACGCTTTGGATTGACCGAAGCCCAGCTTGTTGTTGATTCGGTCCATCCAGTTCCGAGTTTCCCGGAGATAAGGGTCATCCCGCATGATTTGCAGAGAATTGGGAATATAAGAGGCCATCCGGGATTCAATCAGGTGTTGAGCAGAGCCCTCCTGATTGTAGTTATTCCAGCCAAAGACGGACATCACATCTACCAAGCCCTTGAAATAGGCTTTGTTGTTAATGTTATTGGCCAGAGATAATACCATGGCTGTCGCCAAATCTTCGTTGGAGCGTTCATCATTCTGCCCGGCAGTTTGAGCAAAGTCTGCTACCAAGCCAAAGAACATGCCAAAGGGGTCGATTCGATTAAAGGGTGTGTATTTCTTGGACCCATCCGGCAGCGTATCCATAAAGGAATAAGGACGCCAGCCGGTACTCATCAGTTGTTGCCGGAGTTCAGGGTCAGAGGGGCCGGAGCCGGTGATTTTTCCTTCCATGGCCAGCATCGTGGCATAGGTATAAAACATGGAGCCTGTGGCAACCTTCCCCAATGCCTGAGCACGGCGTTCACCCCCAGCCAATATATCGGTTCTAAACTGCCGATTCAGTGGAGCAATGAAGGGGGTTCTATCCGCCACAAACTGAAGCAGGTTGGTAGGGACTTTCACAAACGGAAAGATGGCCCGTCCCAAGACCGGATGACGGTTTACCGCCTTTTGAATGGTTGAGCCAACACTGCCCAAGAACGTATCGTCTGTGAGTTCCTGAGTAAAGGTGGCTTCTCGTGAGTATTTCAACGGGTCCAACTGAGTGGCCAGCCCCTTTTCATCAAAGGCTTGCTGAAAACGATTCTCTACAAATTCACCTAATTCCTTACCTGTAAAGCCTTGTTGGAGTCCTTCCTTAATGGCCTTGGCCCGAACCGAAGCCCGGTAGTTGATCTGTTTGAAAAACTCATCCTCACTCATCAGGAAGCGCCCAGAGAGACGGGTCAAATTACCCAGCCAGTTTACCCCATGAGCCAACATGGAGCCTTCCGGCATGTCGAAGTTTCGAGCGGATATTGCCCGGCGGCTATCGGCATCCCACATTCGTCCCAAGGGATCCAGCACGTTGTCTTCCATCTGAAAGGACCGCCAAGCCATATTGAAGCTGTCTCCCAAGGCTTGCATCAAACCATAATAGGTGGATGCTCCTTCGATAATGACATCCTTGTTCCCGGAAAGCGCCCCACCCAGGATACGTTCCCCCGGCAAGAATAGCGTGTTGATACCGTTTCCTAAAATGTTGACCGCATGAGTCTTCGGGCCAGAGAGAATGGCATTCATCCAGACTTCATTGTGAACATCCACCAGCTTATCCAGCCAGCTTTTACGCACCAGTTGAATAATACCTCGATTGCCTCCGTCTTTCCCAGCCCCTGTAATCCGACGGGCCAGCTTACGCACATTGTCCGAACCACCTACCTGCTCCAGAATGGCAGCAATATCCTCATCGAAAAGAACATCCCCTGTTCGTATCCGTCCGGCACTTGTGGTTCGTGCAGAGCCGGTCTGGATGGCCTTTAAGTTTGCTTCGACATCAGAGAGTATGTCGATATGCCTGAGGAGTTCCAGTTGCTCCTTGTCGGTTCCCACACCGCTATCAATTTTAATCGCCAAGTCATTGATTCTTCGGGCAAGAGACTGCATGAACTGTTTTCCGGCAACCAATCGTGACGCCTGTTCACTAACATTCTTGGCATCTCGTCCCAACGACGTAAGCAGATTTGTGGCATCGGTTCCCAACAGATCAGCAACGTCCTTGCCTTCGGACTCCAAAATCTGAACCGCTTTGTATTCAATCTCATCCAGGCTTTGTGTACCGCCCTTGAGCTTAAACAACTCCTCTCGGTTAATTTTGGACATGGTGTCCAGAACCTGCTTGACCTCATTCCCCGTCACCATCGTATCCGCATTGAAATCAATGAGGGTATCCGCTTCTTTACCGCCGGATTCTTGCAATTGTTTTCGAAACGCTGCAATCTGTTCTTCATTGAGGGGTGTTGTATTTCTGGGTATCGGTTGCTCCTGAACCACCGCTGTTATTGAGGCTGTTTCAGCCCCATCCGTTTTGGGTGACGGAATTTCCTGAACACGGGCTTCAACCGGCACTCGTTGCTGTTTCGGTTTTGAAACACCAAAGATGTCATCCAACAGTTCATCATTGGACTTTTTCAGGACATCATCGACTTCCCCGACATTCTTGGCTAGGAACTTAGCCGCCGCCTCATCGCCTTCTGTCGCCCGGATCTGACGAACCTGTTTAAGTTGTTTCACGCCCTTAAAAAGCAGATCGGTTGCTCCCCCCAGAAGAATACCTTCCAGAACGTTTTTGAAACGCCCTTCCGCTTGAGCGTCTTTTGGATCCGCCTTGAGATAATCCGAGATGGGGTTATGCAGAACCGGGAATTGCTCAATCAAGTTGGAGAGGCGTTGCTCATGGGCATCAAAGACAGTGAAGTCAGAAATAGCCCCTGCCGTTCCTGCCCGGATTAACGGAGCAGCTCCCTTGGCCCAGCTCAATCCCTGGAGCAAACGACCGCCCCCAACAAACCCGGCTCCAAATTGGGTGACGCCTTGTGTGATTTGCCCGGCAATGGTTTTGGGTTGCTCAACTTCCGGCAGATCAATAATCTGTTGGCTTTTGATATCGTGTTTTTGAGCCAGATCTGAGGGGACATAGGCAAAGACACCAGGAATCTTAAAGGGCGATTCATCGATTACCTGTTGCTCTTCGGGAGAGGCTGCCGGACCAATGGAGACGGTGGGTTGATAATCGCCACCCGACAAATCATGAATGAGGCTGCCGGTATTTTGAACGGCATTCCGACCACCACCAATAATGCCTGTAAGAATATCCCGTAAAAAATCCAACAGGTTGAAGCTTTTGTCTTCTTTCGGGCTTCCCTGGGCACTGACCTGCCCCTTCAAGACAGGTTCTTCCTGAGGGGGTATCTCTTCCAATTGAGCTTCTTGAGGAACAGGGGTGTTTTCCGGTGTTGCCTGTTGTTGCGATAGACCCATTAACTCGGATTCGAGTTGGGCGGCCTCGGTTTCTAATTGATCAGGGTTCACCATTACCCTCCTTTAAGCTTTCTGATTTTCTGGAGTTGTTCCTGGATTTCGGCATAGCGACGCATCTTTTCCATAAAGAATTGTCGGTTCTGAGGGGGAACACCCAGATCGTTTATTTGTTTCTGAATCTCACCGGACTTCACCGCTGCATTATAGGCAGCCACCGTGGTGTAAAACTTGGGTCGTGTAAATGTCGTGCTCTGTGTCTTTGGTGTTGATGAACTGGAAGCTGGTCTTTTCTGTTGGCTGGACGGTTTGGATGAAGTGCCGCCTTGCGGTTTTGGCGTTGCTTCACTGCCAGGAACAGGCTTACTGGAATCGGTATAAACCGGGTCATTGATGATACCTTGGTAAATGCCCCGTAAATAGTCAAACAGGGCTTCCTGATCGGCATTGGGATTCTTTTGCAAGTATTGCTGGGCCGCTTTCACAAAGCGAATATCCGCTTGGTTGGCTCTCAGGATGGAGTCATTATCAAACCCACCAAACCCGTCCCCTTTGACTATGGCATTCTTCAAGTTGTCCCGAAGGATTCGGAGGTAATCATTATCCAGCACCGTTCGGGTCTGGCCATCCTGTTGAAAGCGATTTAGGTCTTCCAATAATCGAGCACCGGTATCGCCAGAGATTTCCTTATTGGCCACGGACATCAAGATATCGTGAGGCGTTGTTTGGTTGGTATAAATCCCAGCCTGTAAGGCGGTCACGAGATAGTGGTTATCCCGGATTTTATATTGGGAATCCAGTCGAGCCTCTTGGAAGGAAAAGATTGCTCTGGCCTTTTCCGGGTCTAATACCGCCAGGGTTTTAACATCGGCCACGATGTCTGCCGTAGGGTCTTGAATCAGCTTCATCATAATCCGGCTTTGTAGCGTATCAATTTTTTCCTCTTTCGCCCGGTCTTCCTTGGCCCAAGAAAAGCGTTCCCGTTTCTCCTGAATATCCAAAATCTGGTCTTCCACTTTGGCCCATTTTTCACGGGCATAACCGGTTTTACCCAGAACCCCACTGCCAGTTTTAATCTGATCCATCAGTTCCCGAACGTGAATATCCTCATGGTCCAAAGCATACGTGGCCAGGGCATCCACCAGGATTTCATTGGCCTTAGTTCCCACCATCCCGTGACCGACGGAACGATTCCCCAGATCTGTCAGGGTTGTCCCCAACTGAGCCAACATGGCCGAACGGTCTTTATCGGATAAGCCCGGCTTGTAATATTCATCCAATACATTTCCAACTTCCGTGGCCATGGTTTCTTCAGCCTGGGCTTCAATTTGCTTGAGACGGAAATTACTGTGTTCATTGGTTAAGTTGGCTTCCGACTTCTGAACAAAGGGAAGCAAGACATCTTGGACATCCCGTTTATCAAAATCACTACCCAGGCCGTTAAACAAAGCACTTCGCTGATCTTGCAGGAAGTTCTGAAAGTCTTCCAGCTTGTCAGAGTTACGAACATCACTGGTCGCCCATTTTTCCCGAAGCTGGATATCATATTCCTGACCAATCGCCCGAAGGCGTTCCTGTTGAAACCCAATCCGAAACCATGGAGAAACACCAGCAGGAATTAATCCCTGCTTAATGGCCTCATTGAATCCCAGCTTGTTGTTTAGCGCCGCTGCCGAACCCCGCTTAAGTTCTTCCTCCTGAATTTGATCGCTTTTCTTGGTTACAAACTTATCAATGCCGGGCTGGATCTGACTTAACGCATCGGCTAGCTGGAGCAGGCTATTGGTTCTGGCAGGAGGTGTCACCCCGGCTTCCTGTGGCTGGTAATAGGTATCTACCGGCCTTGCTTGAGGTTGCAAAGGTTGTGGTGAGGTGATGTCCCCAACTTGAGCACGCCGTTTCATGACCCTCTCCTAAACCGATCCGCCAAGGAAGAACCTCTGGTGGCCACATCCGTGAAGATCTGCAAGCCGGTTCCCAGGAAGCTGGGCCGGACGATGGGTTCTGGAACATACGGACGAACGGAAGCAATCCGCCCTTCGGCCTGTGCCTTCAGCCCCTTAATATCTTCTCTGGACTGAAGCCTTCCCAGTTGGCGGTTTCGACGGACACTTTCCCGGAAGACATCTTCCTGACGGTAATAATCTGCAAGCAGACTATCAACGGAAAGACCGGAAACTCCGGCTTCACCAGCGGACACTCTTGCGGTTGCTCTGGCTTTGGCCGCTTCAATTTGAACCTGTTGAATGTCCTGTGAGGCTTTCTCATCCTCTTGCTGTTGCCTAAGGTTAATTTGTTGAGTCTGTTGGAGAAAGCTTTCGTTAGCAATGGCAGTATTGTCTTGAATCTCCTGGTTTCTAGCTTGCATAAGCGCCGATTGATATTGTGCTTGTGATTCGGCTTGCTGCTGTTGCCCGACATACTGAATGACGCCGGTTGCAACACTGGTGACAATCGATAGGGCTCCCAGGGCCAACACGGCTGTTGCTGGGTTACACATGTTTAATCCTCACAAATTCAATAAAGGGACGATTTTCCACCCCAAATTCCGGGTGTCTCTGGATAAATGTAAAGCCACACCATTGCAGCCAGCGGATATGGACCGTGTTTCGTTCATCCACTACATTGCACAAGATGTCGTAATGTTCTTGGAGGGCTTCTATCCACTGCTTGGATTCTTTGGCAAAACGCCGTCTGTATTTCAAGATGTCCGGGGATGCCAACATCCAGACGGTTCCAATGCGTGGTTGTGTGAAAGCTGTGACAGCCCCAAACATACCCAAAATCTGGCCATCCTCATCCACAATGCTAACGGGTAGATCCGATGCCAGCACCCCATGGGTTAAAGCATCCAATGAGGTTTCACCCGTCATGGCTTTCACTTCGGCTTCATCTTCAGCACGTAAGTTTTTCGAGAGTGCAATCGCATCCTCGATAGTTGCCGATCTCAAGTAAGGCATCAGAACCGACGGCTCCTGGAGGCAAACAGCGCTTCCCATTCGGCACTTAAGAAGTGGCATGGCAGAAACGTATCGTTCACCAAGTCAATAGTGACCTGATCGTTTTTGGATTGGACCGGAAACATATACGTCCCGTTTTCTAGCGGAATGGTTCCCAATTGGTTGTTCCCGGAACCCAAAACACTGCCGGTATATTTATAGGTGGAAGTAGCTCGATATTTAGGCGTGACTTCCACTTTGAAAAACCCCGTGTCTTCAAATAAAAGCGTCCAAGTCCGCATCTGCAAACGCACTTGTCCAATAATGGCCTGTCCGCTTCCAGCTCCGGCCTGACTGTTTTCTTTCACAAACTGGTGACTGAACCGGTAGCGCATTTCGTATTGTTGGCCAATAAACACCGCCTGGGTATTAAACTGGCCGCTTACTTTCACTGTGTTTCCGGTTTGTTGAATGACCGGAAAGATGGTCCCTTCGTTCAATCCCGTCAGACTATACCGGGTCACCACCTGCATTGTTCCTGAGACGGTATAAGGTAAAGTCCAGGTGGTGGTGTTATCCACGGCATTATATGAGACACTAACGCCGGATGTATTGTCCTGAACCCGGCGATCCAAGTGGGTTAAATACCGTGAATCAGTGTCAATCAGTTTCGGAGAGACATTGAGTTTTTCCAGGAATACCCCGTCAGGCCGTTGGGTGACCACATATAAAATAGACTCAATAAAGTCGATGTTCAGAATGGTGCAATCACTGCCAAACGTCCATTTGCTCCAGGCCGATTGCAATTTCTCGTCCCCTCGCCAATAAAACTTGTAGCTAAAAATAGCGTTAGGCTCAACCGTCGTAATGGTACACACCAAATCTTCATTGGTGGCATTGGCCATTTTAAAGACATTCTTGGGAATGTATTTCGGAACGTGAGCGGTAATATCGGCAGCATCATTGGTTTCGTTTAAATCCGAAACAAAGTATTCCCGGACCTGGGTAAACTCACCATTAGTGACGGCAAACAACACGTTCTTTCCTACACCAATAGGTTTTGCCATCTTGGAGTTATCAAAAGATGTTTTCTGGGTAATCGAAACGGTCTTGGCTGTTAAAATATCACCACCCTGCAAAATGAATTGCGTTTGATCGGAGAATAGGAGCAGGTCTTCATCAAACGGAATGGCGTGACGCAAGATGGATACCCGGTTGCTACTGGCCGCCACATCAATGGGGTCACTATCCAGAATGGTGGTGACCGTTTCCGGGAAGAACTCATAATACTGGCCAGCCCGTGAGAAGATGATATTCTCATCGGCTAAAAAGCCCAGCCGATTTTTGTAGAATACAATGTCATTAATCGGTGCTCCAATAAAAGACGGGTCAGGAGCGGATTTCAGATCGCCGACCAGCCGTTTGCCCCAAGTAATCTGTTCAAACTTGAACGTCCCATCCCCTTGCCGAATCAAGGCATAAGGCATCGTGGCCGGATCAATTTCCCAATTAATTCCCGGTTTTACGGTTTCTACCCAAACACCGGGGCCAAACGTGGTTCCGGCATCATTGGTCTCAAATTTCACAAAATAATTATCGAAACTGGAACTTTGGTCTCCGGTGACTTCGATAATAAACCCATTGGGGGCAACAGTAGGAAGATCTGTAAATCGCTGGAGTTTTTCCTTGGCCGCCTTGAGGGATGTTCCTGCTTGGCTATCCTCGACACTCAAACGAAAAGCTGTTCCATCGTTCTTCTTGATCTCAATGGTGGACTCTACCCGTGTGACAGTCCATCCGGCTCCCAGGTTGGTTACCAGTTGAGATGCCAGTTGGGTTGCAATGTAATCGGTTTGGATGTTACTGGTTGTTGTGGAATGGCTGGCCTTCTGGACACCATCCACAAAGACTTTGTAATTGCTGTTGGAATTGGCCTGCTTCACCAAGACCAGTCCAGAACTGCCATAGGTGGGAGATAGGGAGGCTGTGAGTTGAGGAATCTTGGTGAGATTCACCATAAACGTGTAATCCGCAATGGTAATGGCTCGAAAGCTGGACTTGGGATCCGTTGCATTTAAATAAGCCGTTCCGTTGGGAAACGTGACGGTTTTCTGAACCCCAGTTAAGTCATACACCTTCAAATCGCCATTGGTGACAATAACCACATAGCGTTCAGACGTGTCCCGGTTAATGGTCAGGACAAACGCACTTCCCACCTGAAGGCTGTTGAGTTTAGCGACATACTCCAAAGGTGGACGCTTTTTGAGCCCTTCCACCACCGAGGAATACGCATTGATCTGCTCTTCGGATTGGGAGGGTAGCCTTATGGCAGCAGGCTGTTGCGACACCCCATTGATTAAATTGGGGATGGAACCACTGATGAGCGGCATGGCAAACCTACCTAATCAAGGGCCTTGCAGCGTCATAGTGATCAAAAATCGTTGGGTCCCCGGTATCCCCTTCGGCTTCTTTCAAATCGGCATAGGCTTTTCTCTCATCGTCTTCACCGAAGCCGTGAATCACTTCAGAACCGACGATCCGGTCCTGAAAAATCCGGGCTGCCCGAATGGTGATATATTGCCGGGCAATCTGGGGAATTTCTTCGAAGCCCAGAAGGAAAATAATTTCCGCTTTCAGAGTCCTATCGAACTTGAACGAGTGACTTTTCTTGTCATATAGCTTGGATCCCCGTTGCACCACGTCAAATTCCGGGTAAGCATCCGCATCCACCCGAACCATATTGGAAGCCAGGATAATTTCCTGGTTCACATCAGGAACCAGCGGATACTCCCGCTCTGTATTGAAATGCCAGCCCATCGACTGCACTTCACGGGAGATTTCGTTCAGGATAGAGGTGGCCTGAATGACATCGTTGGTCGCTGCCCCTTCTAACGTATTGACTGGGGCTTCCCCGATCACGGAAAGCATAATGTTGACAGCTTCCAGCATCGTAAGTAACGGCGGTGTCGATGACATTTCAAATCCTCAAATAAAAACAAGAGAGCCACCAGCCAAAAGCCAGTGACTCTCTGTGTTTTGTGTTATGCGTCAGTTCGAGTAATGCCAGTAAAAGCACCAGACATCTGAACTGTAACGTTCGGGCTGGTTGCACCAGACAAGGTTGCACGAATCTTAGACCCTGCTTCCGCCACGATTTCAACCATTTTGTAAGCTGCGGCTGTAAAGGTGGTGACAGCGGTATAGTTCGTGCCATCCAAGGCCAGTTCGATGGTGATGGTGCCACTGCCGAACGTACCGAAGGCGCTAAATCCGATTTTGTTTCCGCCTTCTTTGGCGTTGAGTGTGACAGCACTGCCGGAACCGTTTGAGGTCTGACCGGATAAAAGGTTAATGGCCATATACGGTTCCTCCCTTATGCTTTCGCCAGCTCAACAGCACACTCAGGACGTAAGATGCCGTGTCCAACGGCATACTTTGCAACCATGAGGGTGCCTTGACGCCAGATTTCGTACTCGGACTCTACTGCCAAATCCAACAGTTTAACTGTACCAATAGCGGATCGGTGCATGACCAGAGCCACGGTATTGGTAAAGTCACCGTTATAGGTGTTTTGTTCACCTGATACGGCAGAAATGTTGGAGTTAGGCAGGTTATTGGTTTTAACGATGGTGACGTTTGCGACTTTGATAACCTTACCTTCCGCATAGACGCCCATACCACCCCAATCCTTGTTCATGATTTTGGTCAGTTGAGCGAGCATGTAGTAGTGTTTCGGTTTCAAGAAGCAAAAGCGGTCTTCTTCCGGGATGTCCTTTTCATCCATGACCTGGGCAGCGTTGAAGATACCGGCAACCAAGGACTCCGCATCAATATCAAATTGAGCGTTGACCAGTTTGGTTCCACCAAAACCACCCGTAATCGTTGCAGAAGCACGAGCCGCAAGGACACCCACCTGAAGCAGTTGTTTGTCAAACTTCCGGGCGAGTGCTCGACCTTGTTCCGTCGAGTAGATGGAACGAACGTCATAGTGATTCTTTGCCTCATCGATGTTGGCGATGAAGGTGTCAGACACCAGAAGATCATCAATGTTGATGATTCTTTCCGCATGTTTGATTTTCTGTGAACCGTTCAGTTCGTTACCGGGCGTGTGGTAAGCGGCATCGGCCTTCCATGTTGCAGGGAATTGAGCGGACTTCCCGTGTTGGATGACTCGCATAATATGCTTGTCTTCCATCACGTTGGTTTCTTTGAAGGCCGTCATAACTTCCCCGGCATAGACCTTGAGAAATAGAGCGTTGTCCTGGGCGTAAGAACCTGTTGTATCGTTAATCGCCCCAAGACGTGATGGGGTTGCATTCGACATAGCCAAGTTTCTCCGTTAATTCTTGAGTAACGTTGGCCACATCACCGAGAAACACCGTCCACACAGGTTGTCGGGCGCACCCGGCCAGGTTTCCATGTGTTGGGTGTGTAGCGCATCAGCCCCCTAAAAAGGGGCGCTAATGGTTGCGCTATAAAATGTTTGAACGAGAAAGCTTGTTAATAACATCCTGACGGTAGGCTGGATCCGTTTTGTATTTTGGATCTGCCATAGCTTGGGTTAGTTCTGCTGTGGAACGGAAAACTGAATTACTGTAGGCACCAGAAGTCCCAGTTACCAAGCGAGGCTCATGGCCTTCATTTTCAGAAAAGCGGGCAAACAGACCTTTGACGGCCAACTTGGCTTGTTCGATATCACCACTGTTGACACTGGTGTTGTATGCCAGGACTTCATCTGCTCTGAGGTTCTGGGCAGCCCATTGAATCATATTGGTATAGCCATCCCGGCCATCCGTCATGTTGAAAATATCGGATTGGTACTTTTCTGAAAGAGCTTCCTGTCCTCGGATGTAACCATCCACGTATTCACGGGGAATGCCGAACTTCTCCAGCTTGGCATAGCTGTCTTCCGAAAGACTGCCACTCTGTTCATATTCGGTCGTTAAATCGGTCATTTTCAAACCGGCATCTTCAACAACCTGATTAACAGCCTCCTGGTTAGGTTGCTGGCCATTATCGCCCAGTTTCTTTTCCAATTCACCATAGGCTTTCGCCAAGTCTTCAGGGCTGTTAAACTTCTCCGGGAGCCATTCCGGGCGGTTAGGATCTTGTACTTCAGGGGTGGAATTTTGACCATCCACTGGTTGATTTTCAACCGGTACATCCGGTCCTGTCGGTTCTGACTTGATTTCAATACGGTCTACCATGGGACTCTCCTTGTTTAGAAATCGATTCTTGTAATTCCGTGAGACATCAGGCTGATTTTGGGCTGACGATTAGCGGATAGTTTGGCCACGGCATTGGCTTCAGAGGCCACGGATTGAAGCCGGGATAAATCCGTCTGGCTTTCAACCTGTTGTGCATGACGTTCCGCATCCATACGGGCCTGTGTCTCAACTTCCAATTGAGCTTTCAGGCGCTCAACTTCTGAGGGATCTTCAACTTGTTTGCGGGACTTGGCCATTTTGTATTCCTTTCTGCATTAAGCCTCCGGCCTGCCGAATGACTTCCGGGCCAAATTGACTGATCATGCTTTGTTGCTGGGATGCCATCTGGGCAGCCTCAATTTCTTCTTTGGTCTTGATGAGGCCCTTGGTATCTATTCCAATAGCGGTGGCCCGGCGGGCAATGTAATCTTCGAGATTTAAATATTGCGCCAGGATTTCAGGTCCCAAGGTCTGAGCCAAGCCACCAATGAAGATATCGAGTTTGTTTAAATCGTGTCCTCTTCCCAGTGCCTCCAGGCCAGTGATGATCATTGGTTTGATTGTATTCTTCGGCAATGAGGGGAGCTTTCTCCCCTTTTCCATCTGGTGGATTTTGCGTCTGACATACGGTAACTGGAATTCCTGAGCCAGGATGGAATAGAGTCCACCGAGGGCATCTTCCAATTCACGGGCCATAAAGCGGACTTCTTCGGCAGTCACTCGTTCTGCATTACGTTGGATTGAGGAATTCAGCAGGAATGCAAAGCTCAGACGTTCTTCAATTTTGTTGATCTGTTCATACGCAATTCGGAAGTCGTTAAACTTCTCGACCTGTAAAACTGTCACATCTTCGGCATTGCCTTCCCGAATCGCCCCATTGGGAGATTCAGCCAATGTTTTAGCTCTGGTCGTCCCATTGGGATTAACGAGAAACAGCACCTTGGCAGCCGCTGCCGAACCTTCGACAATGGCTCTGGAGAGCCCTTCAAGGGATTTCAGATCCCCCAGATATTCTTCAACATAGCCCCGGCCATAGTCTTCCCCATCAATCCGGTTGCCACGCAAGGGAATGAATGGTGAACGCTCTAAGGGGTACGTGCCAACCGTATCAGGAATGACTAATCCTTTTACTTCTTGAAAAACCTTCCAGTGGTTATCATTACGTTTGATCATGGTGAAGAGGTTGACGGTTTTCTCTGTCCCTTCTAGCTTTTCACCAACCAGCTTTCGAACTGCTTTGGGAAGGGCCACCGGGGCAACAGTTTCGTGAATAATGATTTCAAGGATGTTCCCCATCGGGTCTCGCTGGACGACATAGCGGTCCAGATGAAAGACTCGCATACCCTCCTCATGCGACATATCCATCAAGACATTCCCGGCAACCAACAGGTGTTTGAGAACTTCAAAGACAGCCACCCGATCCGATGACGTTTCAATCTCTGTCATCACGGCGTTTTCAATCCGGGAAAGCGCCGTCTCCAATTCCGTCTTTAAGCCGGGATTGGTCACTTCCAGGTCGTCTAAAATATAGTCCTCTATCTTGAGCCGGAAGAATGGGCTGTTAGGCGGCAGTAACGCAAGAAGCAACTTTGATGCCAAGTTATTGACACCACGGGCTCCCACGCCTTGATAAGGTGTTTCCAGTTTGGTTGTGGAATTGTGTCCATTGGGAGGCATCAGGCTGGGAATGGTAAACTTGGCAACTTCTCTGGAACGCTCCAGATAAACCAGCCGTTTCGGCTCCAATTCCCGGTATCGGGCTTCAGCCGTACCGATATGGTTGTCCATTGGGGCTCACCTTAATAGGGAATATTGAGTCCAGACCCAGGGCCGGGAATCAGTAAATCAATTCGAAAGGCTCTCGTTCCACTTCGTTGAGCACTCTGGATAGAGGTATCTGATTTTCTTCGACGTTCCTCATCATTCAATACCGGTGCTTCCGGGGTTGGTTCTGGAGGCGGTGGCGGAGGTGGAACTTGTGAAGCGACCGAACTGGCGCTGGAACCGCTACCTGACCCACCTCCTGAAGAGCGGCTAGGCGCTGGGACTTGAATAATCTTGGGTGGGCTTGGTTTTGATAAACACATCAATTAATTCTCCAGAATGTTTTCGTTCTGTCGTTTAAACATCTCGTTGAGAAAGCGAATGACCCGACGTTCACCGGCACGAAGCCAGATTTCCCGGTCCGACCACTCCAATTCAGGAGATCGTTCCGGGTAGCGTTCATTCAGTTCATCGAGCAACACTTTGGGTATAAACGGAAATGATTCATCGTGCATAGTTCTTTTCCCTCGATAGTAGGGGGAAATTAAAAACCCGCTCGCCGAATTTTCCCCTACTATGGAGGGGAGATAAAAACACAGAGATATAGATATTAATTAAAGAGTTGATCTGATAATTAGCCTAACCATGCTCCTTTCACACTCATGCCTCTCTACTCAAAGGCAGTGTCCACCTAACGGCGTTCACTGCCTTCCTTCTTTTTATTGACCCAATTATTTGGTCAAAATTTGTGAAAGCCTATATCGATAGCGTTTTGACCGGCTTCCCCCCTCTACCCCATCGACTCCCAACACTGGCCACCATCGCAAACAGTACCCTTACAAGGGATGATGTCTAAAATTGAAAACTCAGGAATTACAAGGCTTTTCAGGCTCTACAGGTGATGAATAGAATAACAAACTACTCAGTTTCTACTCACTTTGTCCTGTATTCATGGGCTTCTTTGAGGACCATCTGATCAAACGCAAGCCCCATTTCTTTTATTCTAGCCTGTTTTAGACATCTATAGTTATCCTTATATCTCTGAAACTCTATCATAGTCTTTTATTTAAGTGTTTAAAAATTAAAGTTTTGTGGAATATTGCCGATATAAGCGGTGCAATTTCAAAATGTTATGAGGTCGTATGCGTGATTATGGAGATCTTGTATTTGAAAATTCCAATGCTTGGAGCCCTGTTTTTAGAGCAAAGACAGGGTTCCATGGCTTCCCCTTTTGTTGCCTATGAGAAATTAAAGAATCGTGAAGTGATGTTTTGCATGGGTTCAATATGCGGTGTTTATGCACCTTCTGACTTAATCAAACAATAAATTTAAAAAATTGAGGGGTTGACAAAATTTTTATTTGACTACATTCATGCAATATTGAATTAATTTCAAAATTGATTCAATTATTCTGTTACTTCATTCAATTTTGAGTCAATGAAATGAAAGGAGCAAACACCATGACCCAAAAACGAGACCTCTACCAGGAGATCACCGACAAGATCATTCAATCCCTGGAACAAGGCGTAAGACCCTGGAAATGCCCTTGGGATCAAAGCAGTTATGGAGGGTTTGAGGGTATCCCTTACAACCTCAAAACCGGCTTTTCCTATCGTGGCATCAATATTCCCATTCTCTGGGCTACACAACAAGAAAAAGGCTATCAAGCCAATGCCTGGGTTTCCTACAAACAAGCCGAACAGATGGGAGGCAATGTGATTCGTGGTGAAAAAGCCACGACCGTTGTTTACTGGAACTTCCTGGATAAGGAAGAAGACGGCAAGCACAAGCGGATCCCGTTTCTCAAGTGGTATAACGTGTTCAACCTGGATCAATGTGAAGGGATTGACCTCACACCACCCGTAAAGCGTGAGCAAACATGGGAAGACATTCAACGCATTGAGGAGATTATCCAGGCCAGTAAAGCCGATCTACGCTTTGAATCGGTAGGCATCAGGGCTTGTTACTCTCCAAGCTTTGATTTCATCAGCATGCCCAAAAAGGAACGGTTCAAGAACTCAGGGGATTACTATTGCACCCTGTTTCATGAGCTAACCCACTGGACAGGCCACCATTCCCGGTTAAACAGAGACTTTAAGGGACGCTTTGGGGATGAAGCCTATGCCTTTGAGGAACTCATAGCCGAAATGGGATCGGCTTTCCTGTTTGCCGATCTGGGGCTTGAAGGGCAAGTACAGCATGACGCTTACATTGCCTCATGGCTCAGAGTGCTAAAGAACGACAAAAAGGCCATCTTTAAGGCAGCCACCGAGGCCAGCAAGGCCCATCAGTTCATCATCAAAGCCGAAGTGTCAGAAGAAATGGAGGAGGCAGCCTAAGGGCTGTCTCTTCCCTCAACGTGAAAAGGAGCATTGCCATGAATACACAATACCAACAGGATGTTTACTACCGTTTCAGCCCCTTTGCAAAGCATTGGATCACTACGGGTGGGGTAATGGCCTACTGTGAGCGAAACAAATGCTTTTGGGTTATGGATACCATCGCCTCTTATGTTCCCACACTAGCCAAGCGTAAAGGCGTTGATTACTTCCTGATTGTCACGGTTGGGGTAAAGCCGGATCAAAGCGCTGTCTTTACCATTCAACAGGAAGAATACGACCAGGAAGGTAACCACCACTATAAAACCCTGATTCAACAGGACATCGACTATACGGACCTCACAGAGGGCTTGAAATTCTGGGCCATCAATGAGACTTCAGGAGCCTATGATCCGATGGCTCAAACCGTTGTTTTGTTGCCGGAAGAGTATTAATCAGGAGGGCATGGTATGAAAACACTGATTCGTTGTGCATCTCACAGGGCAAGACAAAAACTCTTTGCCCTGTTGCCTGAAAAACCGCAAGGGTATTACTCCTGGAAAACCTATTGCACGGGTGGCTTTTGGGAAATCCCAACAGAGATGGTTCCTCAAGCCCTCACCATAACAGGAATCACCAGGGCAACACCACGTTATGAGTATCTCAAATGTTGGGATGTGTAACATTCCTTCATTCAGGGGGGATTAACTCCCCTGCCCTGAGGGAATAATACACTCGACCCCCTTTTTGATATAATGGATTCAATTCTGTAATAATTTCAATTTTGCGAGAAAGAGCCGCCATGTTCGAACAGGAATTTGTCAAACAGTTGAGAGTGATTGACGCTCTCAGGGATATTTATCCCAAGATGAGCCTGGAAATGGCAGGCGTCTTTTTCGTTGTGTGTTATCACGAGCGGATCCCGTTGACTCAGATTGGAGAGCGCTTGAACTTGCCTCAAGTCACCGTTCACCGTCATGTGTCTGCCCTAAGCCGTGCATTTTACAAGCGGGATCGCTATGAACAGGGCTTTGGTTTATTGGCTACCGAGGAAGACCCGGAAAACCGAGTTCGCAAGATTGCATTCCTTACCAAGAAGGGGGAAGAGGTTAGAGACCAGTTACTGAGTCTTCTTGAGGAAAAAGAACTGGTTGAAGCCAAGAAAAGCAAGAAAAAATAGCATAACCTGCCTGTAAATCCTCTCAATTAAAGCTTTTACACGTTTATACGATATCTCCTTTGGGCATATAGCCCTTGGGTGCTCTTTTTTTGGGTAATTTAATTCAATTTTGAATCAATTTCAATTTTGAATTTCCCCCTACTAAGGAACGAGGGCAACACACGTTAGTGAACCAAAGGAGTATGAGCCATGAATACAAACACTGTTGAATCCAAACTTGACCGGCAATTGAAGCTTGAAGAGGAAATGCTGGAGTCAAGTATAACCCGGTATCGCAATATTCAGCAAAAGGCCAACGAGAGCAATATGGAGACGACCACACCTACTGGCCTTCGTTTGCTCAAAGAAACCTTTGATCCCTTCTCGAAAGCGATAGAGGACTATATCCAAACTCAGGAAGTGGTTAAAGTGGGCCGTCCCCAGGTTGCAGCCACTTATCTCAGCCTGTTGGAGTCGGATATCATCGCTTTTATTGCGGCCAAGTCTGTATTAAACTCCATTACCAAGCGTCTCAAGCTGCAACATGTGGCGGTCAATATCGTCAATAACCTGGAAGATGAACTCCGGTTCAGCTATTTTGCCAAGGAAAACAGGGCATTTTACCAGAGTGTCTATAACCGGGTTCAGGCGAAATCATCCTATAGCTACAAACGAACCGTTCTCATTCATTCGATGAACAAGGATGGCATCGACTGGGAGCCTTGGCCACTGGTTGACAAGCTTCATATCGGGATGAAATGCATTGATCTGTTTATCGAGTCCACCGGACTGGTAGAAATCGTCAAACTCACTGAAAGCAAAAATAATACGCCTTACTATCTGGTGGCCACCCAGAAAACAATGGATTGGATTAGTGAGGCCAACGCCCATAACGAATTATTGTCGCCTCAGTTTTATCCCATGATTGTGCCGCCCAAAGAATGGACAAACCCAACATCGGGCGGGTATTACAGCTCGTTGATACGAAAACCTCGCATCGTCAAAACGTATTCCAGAACTTATATGGAAGAGCTGAAACACATCCCGATGCCCATTGTGTATCAGGCTTTAAACCTGGTTCAACAAACCGCCTGGAGAGTAAACACCGATGTCTTGTCCATTCTCAAGGAAATTTGGGCCAGCGATACCCAGGTAGGAAATCTCCCATTCCGGGATGACCGCATGCCTGTTCCGTGCCAGCTTCCAAAAGATCTGAAAATCGATGAGATGACGGAAGAGCAGAAAAGCATACTCAGAGATTGGAAGCGTCAGGCCGCCTATGTCTATGAGCAAAACATCGTCAACCGTTCAAAACGGCTCATGTTCAGTAAAATTCTCTATCTGGCTGATAAATTCAAGGACGAGCCGGAGATCTATTTTCCCCACATGCTCGATTTCCGGGGCCGGGTTTACCCGATACCCAATTTCCTCAATCCCCAGGGAACCGATTTGGCCAAAGCCTTGCTGACCTTTGCTCATGGCAAGCCCATTGAGACCGAAAAAGCCGCCCACTGGCTGGCCATTCAGGGAGCCAACGTGTATGGTCACGATAAAGTCAGTCTGGATGAGCGGGTTCAGTTCATTGAAGCCATGAACGATGACATCTGCCGGGTGGCAGACGATCCGCTGTCTAACCTGGAATGGACTGAGGCGGATAAGCCCTGGCAGTTTCTGGCTTTCTGCTTTGAATGGGCAGGCTTTCTCAAACAGGGATACGGGTTTGTCTCCCATCTTCCCATTGCCCTGGATGGCAGTTGCAACGGCCTCCAACACTTTTCCGCCATGCTTCGGGATCATATTGGCGGGGAAGCCGTCAACCTGATTCCATCAGAGCAACCTCAGGATATTTACCAACGGGTGGCCGATGTGGTGCTGGAAAAGCTCCATCAGGCCGTTGAAACCCATGATCCTGAATCCGAATTAGCAAAAAAATGGATTCAATTGGGTGTCAATCGCAATATCACCAAGCGCCCTGTGATGATTCTGCCCTATGGTGGAACCCGCTATGCCTGCCGGGAGTACATCGAAGAGTACCTTCGGGAGTGCATCAGCAAAGGCCAAGAGAATATCTTTGCCTTGCCGGAACGGGATCGCATCTTTGAAGCCTCGGAATATCTGGCAGGCATTGTCTGGGATAGCATTGGCGAAGTTGTTGTGGCCGCCCGAAACGCTATGGACTGGCTTCGGAAAGTGGCCTCATTGGCAGCCAAGGAAGGGCTCCCCATCAATTGGACCACACCGTCCGGGTTTCCGGTTCAGCAGGTCTACCATGAGCTGAAGTCACGGCAAATCGATACCCAGTTGAGCGGACGCCTCATCAAGCTTTCCCTTCAGGAAGGCAATCATGTGATTGATATCCGCAGGCAAGCCAATGGCATCAGTCCTAACTTTGTTCACTCTATGGATGCAGCCGCCTTGCATCTCTATATTTGCGAGGCGGTGAAACGAGGGATTGAAAGCTTTTCGCTGGTTCATGACAGTTACGGGACCCTGGCCGCTGATACCGAGATTTCCGCTCAGTGTATCCGGGATGTCTTTGTCACCATGTACCAGGATGATGTCCTGGAGAAGTTTCGAGCGGAACTCTTGGACCTGTTATCTGAGAAACACACCGGCAAAGTACCGCCCATTCCGCCTAAAGGCCAACTGGATCTGGAGGCCGTCAAGCAGAGTGCGTTTTTCTTTGCTTAAATTAATTCAATTTTGAATTTATTACAACATTGAATATTCCCCTACTAAGGAACGAAAAGGAGACCGTTATTATGCCGTCGAAAGTTAAAGAAAAAGCCGTTCAACTCGTTTCCCCGATTGGTACGGCGTCCTATCCGTTTCTCACCCGCCCGGATACCAAGTTTGATTCGGATGGTGAGTACCGTGTGGGGTTGTTGTTATCCGCCACCGAGGCCCAGGAGATGATGAAGGCCATTGATGCCGCTATGACCGATTCCCTGGAGAAGGCTAAGAAAGAAAATCCACAAAAGGCCAAGAAGATTCAAATGGCCAAGCCGCCCTATTTTGAGGTGACGGATGATGATGGCAACGAGACTGTGGACATTCAGTTCAACTTCAAGCTCAAAGCCAAAGTCACGCCTCGCAATGGTGGTGAACCCATTGAACTGAGACCCAAGCTCTTTGACGCCGCTGGAACACCCATTGTTTCCAAAGATATTCGGATTGGCAGTGGTAGCCGAATCAAAGTGTGTGCCGACATCTCCCCGTATCATACCGATCTGGTGGGAGCCGGTGTCACCCTCCGGTTAAAAGCCGTTCAGATTATCGAGCTGGTGGAATATCTGGGCCAAAGTGCCGACAAGTTCGGCTTTGGTGTGGAAACCGGCTATACCCAAGCAGGCACGGAAGCCACTGAAGAGCCCTCGGATGATGAAGCGGACTTCTAAGGGTCGTTCGACCCCTTTTCCTGGGCTTTCTCGTAAACCCAAAAATTCTGGAGCCAAAGGTCTCCAGGAGGGATGGCGTTCCGGGCTTGAGGAAAAAATTGCAGACGAATTGGCGGCTCAAGGAGTCGCCTTTTCGTTTGAATCGCTCTCCATCGAATATATCCGCCCGGAAAAGAAGTGCCGCTACACCCCGGATTTTATTCTGCCCAACGGCATTATCGTGGAGACCAAAGGCCGCTTTGTGACAGCGGACCGGCAAAAGCACCTGCTTATTAAACAACAACGCCCTGAGCTGGATATCCGCTTTGTCTTCAACTATTCCAAAAGCCGTATTTCCAAGAAATCCAACACCACCTACGCCATGTGGTGCGAAAAGCACGGCTTTCAGTATGCAGACAAGCACATTCCACCTGGGTGGATTCAAGAAAAAGGAATTGCCCCATGAGAAAGAGTACAGATTTTATCGTTATCCATTGTTCGGCCACCCCAGCCGGAATGGATATTGGTGCCAAGGAAATCGACCGTTGGCATCGGGCAAAGGGGTGGTTCCGTATCGGCTATCACTTTGTGATTAGACGGGACGGCTCTATTGAGTATGGTCGTGAACTCAACGCTGTTGGAGCCCATGCCGTAGGCTTTAACGAGCGAAGTATCGGCATCTGCCTTGTTGGCGGTGTCGCCAATGACAACAAAACCCCTGAAAACAACTATACCCCAGCCCAGTGGCTCACCCTGGAAAAGCTGGTTGCCGAATTGGAGCAACAGTTTCCAAAAGCCAAAGTGGTTGGACATCGAGACTTAAACCCAGGCCGTGGCTGTCCTTCCTTCAATGTCAAAGACTGGCAGGAACGCCGAAAAGCTCTAGGCAATGGTCAAGGCTCAAATTTAAAAGAGCCCAAGCCCTATAAACCGCTGGTCTATTCAGTGTTGAGACAAGGTTCCAAAGGACCACTGGTCAAGACCCTTCAGGCCAAGCTCAGTCGATTCTATCAAATTCAGGTCGATGGTGTCTTTGGCCCGGAAACCACCAAGGTCGTCAAGGCGTTTCAACAACGGGAACGCCTGATGGATGACGGCATTGTCGGTCCCCGGACCTGGAGCGCTCTGCTTCGTTACGACTAGGAGAGCGCTATATGAAAGTGATTGCGATAAACGGGATTGGCAATGCTGATCCTGGGTGGACGAAACACGTCCAAGTGAAAGAAACTCTGGGCATTCAGGAAGATCAACTCATTGAGTTTGTCTATGAAGACCTGATGGAAAAGAACTGGCTTAATAAAGCCCTGGTCTGGAGTGCCCGGATTGCGGCCCTCTATTATGCCAAGCCGGTTGTTGGTTTAGCCGCTAATTACATCCAGGACTATGTAGACGACATCCTGGTGTACTTTCTGGTGCCCGGTGTCCGTAAGAAAATCCTGAACCGGCTGGCTAATGTGCTTCGACAAAACCCCAATGCCATTGTTATAGGCTTCAGCCTCGGTAGTGTGGTGGCCTATGAAACCATCAAAAACTACCCTGGCATTGGTGGTAAACCGGTTCTCATCACCATCGGTTCCACACTGGGTTCACCGCCTTTGGAAAAACTGGTTAAACAGTTTCTCAAAGTCCCTAACCGCAACCGCCCGGTTGTCACGGATTGGTTCAATATATACAGTTCCGATGACATCCTGAGCGGATACATTGACGGATTAGGGTGTAAGCCGGGTGATCAGTTCCCCATTAAGTCTTTTCACAACATGCAAACGTATCTAAAAGCTGTAAAAGCCATATTTTCCCCTCTCTTCTCCTAACCCATACTCCTCGCTAACCCCCTGAAGGGCAGTTTGAGCGTTGCTTAGGCTGCCCTCTTTTTCTTTTTGCAGACAGGAGCAAGCTTTATGGAAGCCGTTCAACACGAACCCTGTCCAGCTTGCGGCAGTATTGATAATTTGAGCCGCTGGCCGGATGGTCACGCCAAATGTTTCACACCCGGTTGTAACTACTGGGAATCCAAACTCAAACATCGTCACCGTCCCCAACGCCGATTTAATCCGGTAGCCGGAGAATGCAGAGAAATTAAAAAGCGCTGTCTGACTCTGGCCAGTTGTGCCAAATGGGATTACCAACAGGGACACTTCCAGGGCCAACCGGTTCAGATTGCCAACTACCGGAATTACAAAGGCGATGTCATTGCCCAGAAGATCCGTTTTGCGGACAAGACGTTTAAATTCCTGGGCAATCCCCAAGCCGTTAGCCTTTACGGCCAATGGCTCTGGCGGGATGGCGGGAAGATGGTGGTGATCACCGAGGGAGAGATTGACGCTTTATCCGTATCCCAACTTCAAAACCATCGGTGGCCGGTTGTCTCCGTCCCAAATGGCGCTCAAGGCGCTAAGAAGGCTATTCAACGAAATCTGGACTGGCTTGAGCAATTTGAGACGGTGGTTTTCATGTTTGACAACGACAAACAAGGTCGTGAGTCTGCCGCCGAATGTGCCTTACTACTCAGCCCCGGCAAAGCGAAGATTGCGTCGCTACCGCTTAAGGATGCCAATGATATGTTGGTTGCGGGCCGTGGTAAGGAACTTCTGGATGCCATCTGGGAGGCCAGAACTTTCCGCCCGGATGGCATTGTCTCAGGCAATGAACTCTGGGAGGTCGTCACCCAGGATGATGATGCCCAAGCCATTCCCTATCCTTGGCCTGGACTGAATACCAAAACCCACGGCTTACGAAAAGGGGAGCTGGTGACATTTACGGCAGGCAGCGGAATCGGGAAGTCCCTGACGTGTCGAGAGATCGCCTATCATTTGATTCAGCAGGGCGAAACCGTTGGTTACATTGCCCTGGAAGAAAACGTCAAGCGGACGGCCCTGGGGCTCATGGGTCTTCATCTCAGTAAACCGTTGCACCTGGATCGAGGTGGGGTCAGTGATGAAGACCTCCGCTTGGCCTTTGACCAAACCCTCGGAACTGGAAGGGTCTTTTTCTATGACCACTTCGGATCTTTGGATAGCGAAAACCTGGTTCGTCGGATTCGCTTCCTGGCCCGTGGATTCGATTGCAACTGGATCATCCTGGACCACCTGTCCATTGTGATTTCCGGTCTCAGTGAAGGGGACGAACGCCGGATTATTGATAACACGATGACGGCATTGCGCTCCCTGGTGGAAGAACTGGGTGTTGGATTAATTCTCATTTCCCACCTCAAACGCCCGGAAGGCAACAAAGGCCATGAGGAAGGAGCCCAAACCTCCCTGTCTCAATTACGAGGTTCAGCAGGCATTGCCCAGCTTTCGGATCTGGTGATTGGCCTGGAACGCAACCAACAGGATACCAAGGAGTCCAACGTGACCTTGGTTCGAGTCCTGAAAAACCGTTTCAGTGGGGAAACAGGCGTAACCTGTTACCTTCGCTACATCCCGGAAACAGGTCGCTTAACGGAAGAGAATCCATTCTTGGAATCCGGTGGAGATGGTGGGGATGACTACTAAGTATCAGGTCATCCTGGCGGATCCGCCTTGGAGATACAATTCCAGAGCCAACCACAAAACCCGATTCCGGGGAGGTGCTTGCGGTCACTATGACCTGATGTCCACCAAGGACATCTGCAACTTGCCGGTAGGTGAGCTGGCCGATCCCAATGGTTGCATCCTGTTTCTCTGGGCGACATTCCCCATGCTGGAAGATGCCCTGGAAGTCATAAAAGCCTGGGGTTTCCAATACAAAACCATTGGCTTTACTTGGTGCAAGCTGAACCCCAAGTCTCAAACACCCTTCTTTGGCGTTGGCTATTACACCAAAAGCAATGCGGAAGTCTGCTTGCTGGCCACCAAAGGCCCGGTGGTAAAACCGACAGTCAATACCATTTCCAGCCTCATCCTCTCACCCCGTCGAGAGCATTCCCGAAAGCCGGATGAGCAGTATGAACGAATTGAAGCTATGTATCCTGATGCTCAAAAGCTGGAACTATTTGCCCGTCAGAAACGATCTGGCTGGGATAGCTGGGGCAATGAGATTCAATGTGACATAAACATATAGGAGTCTCGATATGCGATACATCTTCGATATCGAGACCGACGGTCTTTTGGAGGATTTAACTCAGATTCACTGCTTGGTGCTGTTGGATCTGGATACAGTGGACATCATAAGCTGTCCTCCCGACAAATACGCCTTTGTGATGACGATTGAAGAGGGTCTTCGTGAACTCATGAAGGCGGACCTCATCGTCGGTCACAATATCATCAAGTTTGACATCCCAGCCATCCAGAAGCTTTATCCCTGGTTTCAGCCTCAAGGGCAGATCCGGGATACCATCGTCATCAGCCGCTTGATTTATACGGATCTCAACGAGCGAGATTTCAAGCACCGCCAAAAGACCCCGGACTTCCCCACCAAGATGATTGGAAGACATTCGCTGGAAGCCTGGGGATATCGACTGGGGGTGTTGAAGGGAGAGTTTAAGCAATCTGGGGATTGGTCCCACTGGTCCGAAGCCATGCAAGCCTATTGCGAACAGGATACACGGGTTACTTATGCTCTCTGGAAGAAGTTTCAATCCAAGCAATACAGTGAACAAGCCATTCAACTGGAACATGACTTTGCCCACATCCTGTTCAAACAAGAGCAACATGGTTTCTGCTTTGACCGGATGGCCGCTCAGAAACTCTATTCTCAACTCTGCCAGCGCCGGATGGAACTGGAACAGGAGATTCAAAGCTATTTCCCGGCGTGGGAAGAACGAACCCAATTTGTCCCAAAGGTAAACAACACCAAGCTGGGCTACCGGAAGGGCATTCCCACTGAAAAGGTCAAGCGGGTGGAGTTTAACCCCGGCAGCCGGGACCACATTGCCTTAAGACTCAAAGCCCAACGAGACTGGAAGCCCTCTGAATTTACCGAAGACGGTAAGCCCAAGGTGGACGAAACCCTCCTAGACAAGCTGGAATGGCCAGAAGCTAAGCTGTTGGCTGAATATCTGATGATTCAAAAACGCATCGGCCAACTTTCAGAAGGCCAACAGGCTTGGCTCAAGATGGAAAAGAATGGCCGGATTCACGGGCAAGTGGTGACCAACGGAGCTGTTACAGGCCGCTGTACCCATAAGTATCCCAACATTGCCCAAGTGCCTGCCAAAGGAGTGCCTTATGGAAAAGAATGTCGAAGTCTTTTTACCGTGCCTGACGGTTATTGTCTCCTCGGTGCTGATGCAAGTAGCTTGGAGCTTCGTTGCCTTGCTCATTACATGGCTCGTTATGATGGCGGCGCTTATGCCAAGGAACTTTTAGAGGGTGACATCCACGTTGCCAACCAAAAGGCTGCCGGGCTTCCAACACGGGAACAAGCCAAAAAGTTTATTTACGCCTTCCTGTACGGAGCCGGTGACGCCAAGATCGGCAGCATTATAGGCAAGGGGGGCAAAGACGGCAGATTCTTAAAGAAACGCTTTCTGGCTAGAACGCCTGCCCTTAGACAGCTCAAGGACGAAATCACCAAAACGATTGAAAAACGAGGCTATCTCAAGGGCCTGGATGGCCGTCACCTGCATATTCGTTCTCAACATTCCGCATTAAACACCTTGCTTCAATCGGCAGGGGCCTTGCTGGTCAAGCAAGCCACCGTGTTTCTCTACCAGGAACTGACCCAAAAGGGCTTTGTCTGGGGACGGGATTGGGCACAGGTGGCCCATATTCACGATGAAATCCAACTTCAAGTCAAAGAGGAACTTGCCCATGAAATCGGACAAATCGCCGTCCGGTGCTTCGAACGTGCCGGACAGCACTTCAATTTTCGATGCCCCATCACAGGAGAGTACAAGATTGGACAGAACTGGTCGGAAACCCACTAGCCGGAACGAATACCAGAACAAGCGCCGAGCCTATGTCAAATGCAAACTGGTGGCCCTTCTGGGTGGCCAATGCGAACGATGTAAACGGGCTTATCACCCGCAAGTGTTTGATGTGCATCACCGGGACCCGAAATTCAAGGAAAGCAGGCTCAGTGGCTACATCCTTTCCGGTCGAACCTGGACCTACATCCGGGAAGAGGCCAAGAAATGCCACCTGCTTTGCTCCAACTGCCATCGGGAAGTTCATCTCTTTGATGATCACCGATTTTTGGATTACCCGGAGGGCTAGTCATGTCAAAAGCATTAAAGCTCGATTCAGACAAAGTGCCCCTGGAACTACTGCCCTTTGAGTCCCTGATTGAAGTAGGCAAAGTCCTGGCCTTCGGGGCTCAGAAATATGGACGGTACAACTGGCGTCAAGGGATGGAGTGGACCCGTCTGGTAGGGGGCATCCTTCGCCACCTGTTTGCCTGGATGCAAGGAGAGGATAGAGATCCTGAGTCCGGCTTGAGCCACTTGGCCCATGCGGGCTGTGGCATCCTGTTCCTCCTGGCTTACGAAATCAAATCCATAGGAACCGATGACCGATGCGTCTCCTGATTGATATGGATGGGGTAACAGCGGATCTCGTTCCTTACTGGTTGTCCCTCATCAACCGCTACTATGGAACCCATCTGAAGCCTGAGGAGGTCACTGATTGGTACATCCATAAGATGACCCCTCATCTCACCCAGGCCCAGGTAGAAGAATTCCTCAAAGACCCCGGCTTCTTCCTTCACCTGGAACCGATACCTGGAGCCCTTTCCACCCTGAAAACGCTTATCCAGGAAGGCCATGATGTGGTCTTTGTGACCCATTGCAAGTACGGCCATGAGGACAAACGCAAGTGGATAGAACGCCACTTACCCGGCTTCCCCCTCAGTAGCGTTATCTTTGCCGAACGCAAGGAACTGATTCAAGGGGATGTCTTGCTAGACGATGGCTTGCACAACTTGGAAGCTTGGCAAAAAGCCTATCCTGATGGAACAGCCATTTGCTTTGACTCCCCTTACAACAAAGAGTGGCAAGGGTATCGGGTGTTTGATTGGAGCGGATTCCACCTGTTGGTAAAAGCTTTGGAGAAATAACAATGAGAACTCTACTGATTGATGGCGATGTCGTGGCCTATCAGTTCGCCACGGCAGCCGAAACCCCAATCCATTGGGGCGATGATCTCTGGACCCTGCGTGCCGATGGCAAGGAAGCCAAAGCCAAGATGGACAACTTCCTGGCTGGCCTCAAGGAAGACCTGAAAGCAGATCAGTTGGTCATTGCTCTGTCTGACAGAACCCGAAACTACTTCCGTAAGAAAATCCTGCCTACCTATAAGGCGGGGAGAGACAAGGTAAGGAAACCCATCATTCTGAGAGAACTTCGGGAGCATCTGGAAACCCAATACAAGTCTTACGAACGTCCTAGCCTGGAGGGTGATGATGTCCTGGGAATCTTGGCTACCACGGAGAAGATCATCAAGGGAGAGAAAGTCATCGTGTCTATCGATAAGGACCTCAAGACCGTCCCCGGCCTTCACTACAACACCAATAAACCGAAACTGGGTGTCTACTCAATCTCTGAAGAAGAAGCCGATTACTGGCATTTCTTCCAGACACTGACGGGAGACTCCTCCGACGGCTACTCCGGGTGTCCTGGCATTGGTCCCAAGAAGGCTGCTGATATCCTGGATAAAGGGGCAACATGGGAAAATGTATTACAGGCATTTGTTAAGGCAGGTTACAGCAAGAGTGAGGCCCTTTGCCATGCCCAAGTTTCCCGTATCCTTAGAGCAAAGGACTATGATTTCAAGAAAAAACAACCATTAATCTTACAGCCATCATAGGCTGGAACTCTAGTTCCTCTTGGCCTGGAGACCAATTTGTAATACCCTTGATAGAGTGGGGGAAGTGGTCCCTTATAAGAGAAAAGTGGTTTTAAGGCAGGCTAAAAGAGTTCTTGATGATGGATGAATTGGAAAAAAGCTTCTATGGCCTACACATAAGACTTGCTTGCTGTGAAAAACATGGCAATGAGTTCCAAAGCTTTTTTGAAAGATTCATGTTGATGAGGCACGGTGACGATTTTATAGTCGTTAGGAATTACGGTAATATTGGTGACCGAAAGTGTGATGGGTATTTGCAGTCCGAGCAAACTGTCTATCAATGTTATGCTCCCCAGGGGTTAATGGATCAAAGGGATACGCTTACAAAGATAGGTGAAGACTTTACGGGAGCAAAAACACATTGGACGGAGATGGCTGTTTGGAGATTTGTTACCAACCAGCGTTCTTTACCCCCTGATGTAGTACGTCATTTAAATACTCTGGACGGTAATGAACCCGTCATTTCTGTTGGCGTTTTTGGTTATGAAAGTATAAGAGAAACAATTTTGTTTCTTCCTAGGGAACGTCTAATCGAGCTTTTTGGAGCCATGCCCACTTCTCAACAAGTTCAAACCCTAACATTTGATGATATAAAACCTGTTTTAGACCATATACAAAAAAATAAACCGGATCCTAATTATCCAGTTACTGCTCCGTCTCTGGAAAAATTACAAGCTAATGGCTTATCATATGATGTAGAAGTCCTGTTGCGACACGGACGGATGAAAGAACACCTTGTTGAACAGTTTTTTAATGGCTACCCTGATCCCGACTTTGGAGAACAAATAGCGCAAAGCTACAGGGATTACTACCAAGTGTTGAAATCCCATGGTTCATCTTCTGATGATATATTCCGTGCTCTCCAAGTTTTTACTGGTGGCTCAGAAAGACATGTGCCTCTTAGAGAAGCAGCAATACTGGCCGTTATGAGTTATTTTTTCGAGCGTTGTGACATTTTTGAAGATGCAAAGGAGGCAATATGATATTACCAACTAAGCATCTTAAAACTGACAGAGCCTTGATTTCAGTGGGTGCTGAAATTCTACGGCTTTTAAACCGTCCAAAAACGGTTTCCAAGGTTTGGGATGAATTCAGAAAAACAATTCCCCATCAAAGACAAAAATCACCTATTAACTATGACTGGTTCATCCTTTCCATAGATTTACTTTTTATACTGGACGCTATTACCTTTGAACGTGGCCTCTTGGTAAAGAGGGTTAAACAATGATTATGAAAGTTTCCAGTGACCTTGAGTCATTTAAAACCTTAATATTCAATCCTGGACTGAATATTTTATTAGCAGAAAAGAGTAAAGGGGCAACAGATCGCCAATCGAGAAACGGAGCAGGTAAAAGCAGTTTTGTTGAACTTATTCATTTCTTGTTGGGATCAAATGTTAAGGACACTATTTTTTCTCACCAAAAACTCGAAGATTATAGATTTTTACTTGAATTTGACTTAGCTGGAAAAGCCATTGAGGTTAGCCGTTCTGGAAAGAACTCTGGCAAGGTTTATCTGTCGAATCAGGATTATTCTGACTGGCCCATTAAACCCACCAAGGGTAAAACCGAATATAACATCACAAATGACAACTGGAAACAGTTGCTTGGTTATTACATGTTTGACTTCCCTTTGGCAACAGAGGATCAATCCAAATATAAACCAACTTTTAGAAAGCTTTTTCCTTATTTTGCAAGACGTGTGAATGATGGAGGCTTCTCCTCTCCAACATCCTGTAATCAAACGCCTCAAGCCTGGGATGAGCAGGTTTGCATATCTTATTTAATTGGCCTTGACTGGTCTATTGCACAGGCTTTCCAACAAATTAGGGATAAAGAAAAGGGAATAAAAGAACTTAAAAAGATAGTAAAATCCGGCAATATGCCTGAAGTTTTAAGTTCATCCTCGGATTTGAAAACTCGACTAACCATTGTTGAAGATAAGGTAAAAAGTCTGTATGAGCAGTTGGAATCATTTCAAGTGGTTCCTGAATATAAGGAGCTTGAAAAAGAGGCTTCTAAACTAACAAAAGAAATTGGGAAGTTATCAAGCGATAATACTTTAGACGGAGAACTATTATCCAAACTTCAAGACAGCCTTACGCAAGAACAAGAACCCGCTTTTACCAGTTTGGAAAAACTATACGAAGAAGCAGGTATAATTCTACCTGATCAAATTATAAGACGGTTTGAAGATGTCAAAGAATTTCATGAAAAAATTGTTTCCAATAGAAAAGCTCACTTACGCTCAGAAATAACTTCTGTAAATACCAGAATCTCGGATCGGGACCGAGAAAAGGCTGCCCTGGACAAAAGAAGATCCGAGATTATGCAGATATTACGTTCTGGTGGTGCTTTGGACCATTTTACGAAACTTCAAGAGGAATTTAGCAGACTAAGAGGCGAAGCTGAGCACTTAAGCGAAAAATTAAAAGTGGCAGAACAGGTTGAACGTGACTCCACCACGCTAAAAATAGAACGGGCACAGCTTTCTCGTCAGCTTCAAGACGATTACATTGAGCGTGACGATATTAGAAAAGAAGCCATTCTGATTTTTGAGAGATTATCCAATGCTCTATATGAAAAGGCTGGAAGTTTAATTATTGATCCTACTGAAAATGGTCCCCACTTTGATGTAAAGCTAGACTCCTCCAGAAGCAAGGGGATTAGCAATATGAAAATATTTTGCTTCGATATGATGTTACTTGAATTAACACAAAAGCATCATCCCGGCCCCGGTTTTCTTATCCATGATAGCCATCTCTTTGATGGTGTCGATGAACGTCAGAAAGCCAAAGCCCTTGAAATAGGACACCAAAAGTGTCAAGAACTGGGTGTTCAATATATTGTTACAATGAATTCCGATGATTTACCATCAGATGGACTTTCTGATGGATTTAATCTCGAAGAATATATATTAGAAACTAAACTTTCTGATCGTGAAGATGGGGGTCTTTTTGGTTTTCATTTTGATTAATCTGATACTTTTCCGTAAAACATAACATGTGTGTTAAAGATGTGCCAGTTATCCCCACCCCAGGGATAGCTTTTGGAATTTCTTTGAACGACTAACATAGAAGTTATTACATTAATCCAAGAGTACCAGATGATAGTACAATCTTTGTCTTTACATTCTGATGAGAGGCTTGCTTTTCCCAAGAAAAGCTCTCATATAGTGCCTACCCGTCACCAGCTACCCCGATTTGGTCATCACAACGAAGCGCATTCCATTTTGGAGATTCTAATGATGCTTGCGGGAAGCGGAACAGTCGGGGTTGGAGTAACTTGGGTATTATCCAAGCTTAGGAGAAAACCGAAGGCTGTTGATCAAACAAACTTGCTACAAGAGGATAAGAGAGGAGGAAAGCCAGATGAGCGCAGCACCCTTTAGTGCATTTGCACAGTCCTATTCTGCTTATCCTGGCTGGTATACTAACCCAGGTTCTTTTGCTATGCCTGCTAACAATCAACTTCAAGCCGCTCTTCCATATACAACTTTGTCGCAACCCAGATTCGAGACCTTCTACCCCTCTATATCACAGCCAAAGCCCACAGCTAAAGTCGGTATTTCCAGCATAAATACGCAAAACCATACTGGCCTTAAGGTGCACTCTTCTTATCGGCCTATTGCCCAGATTAAGAAAGAGTCTTGCTCTGAAAAACACTGCACCTTACCGACACATCAAAGTAGTATGCGGTGGCGTTATCTGGCTGAGGCTGCCATGCTATTCACAATTGGTATGTTGACGCATCAATTGCCTGTCCGTACACTTCCGGGACGTTCCTTGTTACCTACGGACTGGAAAGCCTATCTGAGAGTGGCGACTGGCATTCTGGCTGTCAATCAGTTAAATAAAGGAATGGATTGGAAACCCCCCGTATGGCTCCAGGCAATGGAAACGGTTGGGGTAATCCACGCATTAATGGTTGGCTTCTCTAAGCGGTATTTTATTGAATTAGGAATCATGGCACCGTTGGTTGCTGGTGTGGTTTCTGCTGCAAATTATGTGGATCAAAAAATCGCTTCTCCTTTGGAAGAAGAGGCCAAAATTCCAAAATTGGTAACTAAAATCATCGTATCCACTGGGTTTACATTGGCAAGTATCCTGGTGTTCCCCAAAGTGGTTAACGCCATAGGGCGATGGGGTATTTTGGGAAAGGCGGCGCAGGCAACGGCAAAACAAGGGAAAAATGTCATGTTTGGTTCAATGATAGTCGGTGCAAACTGTGGCTGTGGAAATGTAATATGTATCAGCCTCCTGGGAGATATTGTGGGAGGTTTTGGCAACTGGATAAAGGCTCATTTCGGCAATAATACGGGGGCATCCAACAATGCCTCATAGTGTAATATTTTCGTCTGCTATTGCTTCGAAAAATTCTAACGTTCGCTTTGGCAAGGAAGAGATCCCTCCTCCACCGGAACATGTGCCAGCCAAGTTCAAGAAAGCTTGGGAAACCTTACCACCTTGCTGCCGAAATTTTTATCTCAACCCCGGCAAGGGGTGCTGTGCAGGAATGTCTGAACCCAATGCCAAAATTATGGAAACTTCTCCTATCGAGCCGGTTTGCAAAGGAGATTCCTGTACGATTGACAAAACCTCTAAAGCAAGCCCCAAAACCCAATCTACCCAACCCCAAAAAAGCTGGCTCCGATCAGTCATCGACTGGTTTAAACATCTCTTTACTGGGTTTTGGAAAGATTTAAAGCGTATCTTTACCGCCTCTAAGTCGGATTAGGGTTAGTTTTATTGGGTTTATACTACCGTATTTCTAAAATAGTATCCCTACCCAGGGGTTAGCTTTCCAATCAACTTGGATAGTTTACGATAGTCTCAGACAATGTAGTTATACAGGTATGAAGAGAAAGATTAATGAGAGTTACCAAACATTCTTTTTTAAAGACTCAAACCTTTGCTTCACCAACGAGAACGATTTCTTCGAATATTCATTTTACAGGAAGCACTTCCAAAACACATAAGCCTATACGCACCGTTTTTTCCGTCATGCTCATGGGAGTAGTTCTAATGTTTGCTTCACCAGCTAAAGCTTTCTTAAATACCTCAGCTCCAGTTTCTCCCGCACCCATTGGGCATAGTTGCTGTGAAGGTGGTAACGGTGGCGGTAAAAGATCCCCTTCTTCTAACAATGGCGGTGAAATGGCTTGCCTTACTGAGAGACGAAAAAAGAGAAAACAGGACGGAAGTAACTCATGAATATCAAAGCTGTTCAATCAATTCACTTTGGCCAAGTCGACAAAACCTTACAAACATTGGCGAGTCAACCTGGTGCAATTACCTTCTATCAAGCCCGGCAGTCTTATCCAGGTCAAATAGAAATGGACGAATTTATTCGAGACGTGTCTCAACTACAAGAAACAGGCGATGCTCAAGTACAAGGAGGGCCACCTCCCCGGTTCTTTGCAACAAGCCAAGGGCGGGAAAAGGTTCAGCAAAAAGGAAAAAAGGGACACTAAACAGCGTCCCTTTTTTGTTAATAGGGTTCCTGGATAACTTATCCGCAACAACCGCCAAATCGGACAGCATCTGCCTTCAGTTGAGGTTTTGCCTTGATTCCGTTGAAATGCAAATTGGCTCCCTGATTCTGTGAAGTATTAGCAGGAGCCTGTTTCACAAAGCCAGCTAGCGCTTGTTGAGCTTGCTGAATAGCGCCTGAGAATTGGAGTTTCATCGAATCACCTCTCTTGTCTGTTTATTTTACTAATGGGGTCAGTTTATCACAAAATCCAACTTCATGAAAACTCGATTTTTCTTCGTTGCGGATAGCATGCTCCTCCCATCGGAAATACCCGCTAAAGAAATCCAATACGGTTTTACCTGCTTCGGTCTGCTGAACTGCTTCTGGTTGTTTCAGACAGTTTTCAATTGCTGTAGTCAAAAACTCAGCTTGCTGGTCCAAGAACGCATACCCGTTAAAGCCAATCGTTGTGTTGTTTGTCAATAGCGTTCGAAAAACACTCATGATACCTGTATCTTGTTTTGCAAACTGTTGTTCAAGACGTGTTTTCAACGCTCGAATTGTATGGCGCTGTGCATCCGTCATATCAGGAAGAAAATCCGTTTGCTTGCCATCCTGCCCTTGGCTTAACAAGTGCAACATGGCGTGAGTCACCCCTGGGGATTGTTCAGAAGTTGTTTCTCCCCATAAAACGATCGGGTTGATTTGGATATAACCCGGATCAAAGTAGGTTCGCAAGGTCTGTGTACAGAACTGAATGTGAAAGCCATGCGGGCATTGCGTGAGTAGCCTGTCCACCAGATCAAGTCGGTTTCGAAAAACTTCCAGGACTTGGGCACAAAATAGGTGAATAGAAGACCAGTCTGTAAGGGGGACTTTCTCGCAACAATGAGGATAGTACGTCACCTTGAAAAACAGAAATTGCCTGGATAATCTTTCCAAATAGCTTTCATAAACTTTCATGAATTCCGGGCTGTAACGGATGCCTGCCCGGTAAGGAAGAAAGCTGTCCATAAAACTCTCGGATAGAGGCATTCCCTTACTGGCTTGATAATTAAACAAGGCTCTTCTTTGTTGTAGATCTGAAAACTTGAATGAAAATCGAAGTTTGTGTATTGTTTCCGGCAGGCTTCGGATTGTATAAGGATTTCTAAACCATACTGAACGGAAAAAATCTGAAAACAACCTGCACTGATACTGGAATACCAAGCCTTTTTCAGCATCTTGCAATGCTTTCAGTTCGGCTTGGTAGCCTGGGCTACTTAACTGAAAATCGTTTGCCATGGTTTCTGAAACAACCATTACAATGTCTTGCAGAAACAAAGCCCGTAACAGCCAGGAGCAATGGAATAGATACAGGCATCATCTGACAGATTAGGCAGTGAATAGCACAAAACACGTTAAGTACCTCTCAGGATTATTCCCAGTTTTCTTACACTAGCCGAAATAAAACCGACAAGTAAGCTAACCCCCCGGTGGGGATGAATGGCAACATTCCTTCTGATAGAAAATCATATTCAAATCTTCAACCGAAACATCAAGTTGGGGTGCCCGCCGAAAGACTTGTACCAGTTCATCTATAACCCGACGTTCATCCTGGTTTCTTACGGCATCGACAACGCAGGTCTCCAGGTGCTGCTTCAAAATCTCCTCTGACACCTTATCTAAAGCTGCCTGCACAGCTTTAAGCTGGTGCAAAACATCAATACAGTAGCGCTTTTCATCCACCATTCGGTGAACAGCATTGAGATGACCCATTGCTTTAACAAGGCGATTTTTCAACTTAGCCTTTGAATCATCAGTGATTGGCATGTCACAAATTCCAATAATAGCTTTACTAAGTGACATGTACCATAAACGGCTTTACTGGGCCAGATAAATCCTCATATCAGCTTTAACTTATATTACTTAAAAAACATTATATGGAGTCATTTATGCAAAATTTCAAGCTGTTCCGAAAACATTCGGACTACTTTGAAGATTGGCAGAAAGCGATGGCGACCGGTTTGATGACCGGTCGTCCTTTTAGTAGGCATACTTACAACCAGTATTGCTACTACGTTACCCTCTTCCTGGAGCGATATGGGCAGGTTTCGTTTGAGAACCTTAAGACAGAGCTGGCCTCCATCAAGGCGGATCAGTTTGCCAAACGGAAATCGGTCCATCGGGCCATAATCTGCTTTGGGAAGTTCCTGGTTCAAGAAGGGACTCTTCATCCCTCCTTCTTGGAGAAGGCCAAAAGTATCAAGCCAAAGCCTCACAAGCCACCCAAACGACTATCGGTGAAGGAAGGGGATGTCCAAAGACTCATTGGAGCCTGTAAGAACCCTCTGGATCGGTTGCTGATGATTCTCTTGGCCTCCACGGGCTTGCGAGCCTCAGAAGCTTGTGACCTCAGATTGGAGGACATCGACTTTGAAGACCGACGCCTCAAGGTCCGGTGTGGGAAGTGGGGTAAAGAACGCAAAGTGGGTATCGGTGATGGGCTGATGCTGGCTTTGGAGAACTACCTGAAAGTTCGTCCTCACATGAAGCCAAGCGATATTCTCCTCCAGAACTCTTTAAGAAAGCCATTGTGCCGTAGTGGACTTTACCAGCGGCTCCAAAAATTAGGGCGTAGGGTGAATGTAACAGTTTCACCCCACGCCTTGAGACGGGCTTTTGTGACCATCAATGTCCGTAACGGAGTTCCCCTGGTTTATCTTCAGATTGCCTGTGGGCATCGGGAGATTACCACTACCCGGTCCTACTGCCAAACTTCTGAAGAGGAGGTCATTGAGGCCATGAAAACCAGCTTCACCAATTTTTCATAGAGTCCACCATTTCCTGAGTCTTCCGACGGTTGTATCGAATGGTCGTAGTGATGCTGGAGTGCCCACACGCCTTCTGTACATCCTCTGGGTTTCGTCCCATTGTTAGGTTGTGAGTTACAAACCGGCTCCGAAGGGCATGGGGAAAGGCATATATTCCGGCATCCTTGGCCATCCGTTGAACCCTTTGGAATAAACCACTCCGGCTCATTTGTTTCTTATGCCGGTTCAAAAACAGATACGGCAAAGGCGTTTGTGGCCGCTCATGCAATAGGTAGCTTTGAACGGCAATGGCAGTTTCCTTATTGAACCCCAGAGGTCTTGCCTTATCCCACTTGGCCTGACGAATCTTCAGTTCTTGTTTCTCCAGGTCAATATCTTCTAGGGTCAAACCACACAGCTCACTGGCCCGCATTCCGGTACTGGCCAACAACATAATGATGGCTCTATCCGTCCGATTCTTACAGGCCGCTACCAGCTTGAACAGGTCATCCTCGGAGACAACATGCTGTTTTGGATTCGGGTTTTCTTTTGGAGCAAACTCTTTATCCATAGCTTTCTCCAAAAACTCCGGGTCCAATGCCTCTTCCATAATCAGATACTTGGCATAGGAAATCACGGCACGGTAAAACAGCCGTCGTTTTGCCGGATGATTTGGCCACTCTGCTAGTTCTGCCTTGATGTTCTTGAAGGTCACCAGCTCGTACTTCTCAAAGTACCGGTTCATGTTGTACTCATAGGCATTCAGAGTGTTCTTACTGTAGGCTCTTTTCCCAATGAGCCCAGCGGAAGCCGCCTTCTTCCAGCCTTCCATATAGGGTCGATGGTCCGCCACACCTATCTGTTTTTTTCGGCGTTTCATTTCCTCCAAGGCAGCTTGGCCCTGAAGGTACACTTCAACAGCTTGTTGGTGAACCTGATAGGCGGTTGCTCCACCATACTCTTTGGGAGTCGCCATGAGCTTACCGCTCTTACACCACTCTGTAATCGTTTTCCGGGTCTTCCCCAAGATCTGGGCAACCTCGGAAACGGTCAAAAAACCCCCTGAAAAACTACTCACTTTGTACTCACTTTTGGTGGTTTGAGGGTCGTTTTTTGCATACTTCATACAAGATCTCCTTGTCGTTTTCTAACGTGGAGATCAAGGTACTGTCTTTATTTCAGCCTTCTACTTGACCCGAAACCCTTACTATGCTCTCATGGCTTACAAGGAGGATGTCGGCGGTTCGAGCCCGTCATCGCCCACCATTTTTTAAGCCTTCTTTAAGAAGGTTACCGGAATTAAAAACGCATTATTTTTAAAGTGCCTTGCGCACGCGGTAAAGGCATGGCTATGGACGACAAGCTCTCTTTTTTGGCAATTCCTCAAGATGGCAAATTGGATCATCCACTACCTGAAATAGCTACAATGGTATGCCAGGCGAATTCGGGAATGTACCAGAAGACAGGGTTTCAACGGCCTTGGGTGGGCTATCTCGTTCAGAATCAATCTGAATATATTGGCACCTGTGCCTTTAAAGGGCCTCCCCAAGATGGCCGGGTTGAAATCGCGTATTTTACCTTCCCCGGCCACGAAGGCCAGGGATATGCAACGATGATGGCAAAAAAGCTCATTTCTATCGCGAAAGAGACGAAACCGGATATTGTTGTTTTTGCGCAGACCTTGCCGGAAGAGAACGCATCGACCTGCATTTTAAAAAAGCTTAATTTCCAGCTTCTCGGCCCTAAGGAAACAGCGGAGGATGGGCTCGTTTGGGAATGGGAGCATGTTGCTGATTAGTTTTGCTGCTCCAGCTTCGAGGGTTGAATTACGAAGTGGCAGTCGGGTTTGTCGGCGAAGGATTTATGGGCAAGCAGGCGTTCGCGAAGCAGGATGCGCTCGGCAAGGCGCTCCTTAAACAGCGCGATGATCTCTGGCCGCAGCTCGGCCTCCCGCTCGTTCAAGGCATTGATGTTCTGCTCCGGCGGATTGGAAAAACGCTCGTACTGGCGATCAAACGCGTTGCCGGGGGTTTTGTTATGCACCACGGTTTCTTCCTGGATGCGAATGATGCGAAACAGGTTGCGCAATAGCTGGAAGTAAATACTGTCTTCGCATTTCAGCTCCTTTAGCCGGGGATCTTCCACAAACCCGCCGATGAAGTCATGCACATCCCGTCGGATGCACGTGGTAATGGGGATGGTGGATTCAATAACCTGCTTCCAGTAGGGATGCACCGGCGCACTCAGACGGGCCTGTGTTTTCACGGCGCCAAACAGCGGGTTGGAGGCCAAGGCCTGCACGCAGTAATAAAGATGCTTCTCCAGGTAAGTGTCATCCTGATCGAGATAGAAGATGAGTTCGCCGTGGGAGGTTTTGACGCCCAAGTTACGGGCCGTGCCCACGCCCCGGTTCCGGTCGGTTATCGTAAACCGGAAAAGCGGCTTATGTGCAATGTAATCCTGCACCACGGCCACGGTATCATCCGTAGAGTGGTCGTCCACGATAATGGCTTCCGCCTGGAAGCCGGAAAGCTCCGGATGGGCTGCAAACCTGCCTTGCATATAAGCCAGGCTGGCTTCCAGGCTGCGTAATGCATCAAGGATAAACGGCGCCCCGTTATAAGTTGGGATGATGACGCTGATGGAGGTCATACCAAAGCCTGAACCCACCGACATTGACACTTTTATTGTACTATAGCGCGCTGGAAGTGGCGGTGGAGAATACGGGCAACTGCGTCACCGTGCGAAAGGCCTCCAGCATTTTCGGGTGATGCGTAAAACGCCAGTCCTTCTCGCCGCGATGGGAAAAATCCGCATTGAAGTAAACAAGCGCCTTGATTCGCGGATATTTTTTAGGCAGTTGCATAAATGTCTTCTGTATCCACTGATCCGGCTGGTTATCCGTAGCGGCAGTGCCGATTTCAGCAATCATCATGGGCTTTTGATGCTTTTCGAGTTGCTGATAGGACGCTCCAAAAATCTGGTCGAAGGATTGCTGGGAGCGCCAGGCGTACCCATCCAGGCCGATCCAATCCACATAAGCATCGCCGGGATAATATTGCCGGGCATCCGTATAATGGGGCGATTGCTGATCGGCATGCGGGCACCACACCCAACGGATGTTATCCGCGCCTTGTGCCTCAAATATATCGTGAATCCGCCGCCAGGCGGCAATAAAAGCCTGCGGGCCGCCGTTTTGCTCCGTGGCGTTCCAATCCATATTGGTCATATTCATTTCGTACGCAAAACGCAGATATACCGGCCGCTCCAGCGATTTGAGCGACTTTGCCCATTGCCGGATAAAAGGATCCGTTTTGCCTTGCGCAATTTCCTTGTAAAGGGTTCCACTCGGCACACCGGGCGCCCAGGACAGCAGGATGGTTCTGTCCGGATCCTGCAAAATCCGCTTGTTTTTCAGGTAAAACGCCTGGAATGACTGATCGAAACCGGCATAGAGATGAATAATCGGGAACCGGAACTGTAAACGGCGCTCCAGCAAATGAATATGCTCATTGGCAGGGCCATTGTCCTCGGCGTAAATACCCAGCGCAATCGGGCCGTTGAAATCCTCATTGATAGCGGCAAACCCCCGAACCGGGCTGAAAATAAACCAGGCAGCCAGAAGATACCAAAGTAGAACTTGCTTCGGCAAATTTCTCATTCTCTCATCCGCGTCAGGCGCGGCAGCTACTCTCTCTTAGGACGAGTTTATCACAAACACCTTGCTTTTATCATTCCCCATGGCAATCCATGTCCGTAATAGTACTTAAGTATCAGGACGGTGATATACATGGGCTAAAATTCTTTTGAATTAAAATAGCAATAACAAAAACCGAACATTTCTCGACCAACTCAACAATCGACACGGTTAAAATAAAGGCACTTTGCATGGGCGTGTCATTTTGATGACACGGCCATGTGGTTCAATAAGGCGGTAAGAATATGGCAGAAAAATGGCAGAGCGGGAATTGAACGTCCTCATCGTTGAGGATTCGGAGTCGGACGCGCAGTTGGTTATCAAAGCGCTGAAGCCCGGCTTCAGCCCGCTGCATTTTCAACGGGTGGAAACCGCTAACGAAATGATGCTGGCCCTGTCCCAATCTAAATGGGATGTCATCCTCGCGGATTATAATTTACCGGGCTTCAGCGGGCAGCGTGCCCTGGAGATTGTGCAGGAACATGGGATTGATATCCCGTTTATCATGGTATCGGGCCATATCGGGGAGGAATCCGCCATTGCCTTGATGAGAGCCGGCGTAAACAACTACGTGATGAAGGACAACCTGAACAAGCTGGTGCCCGTGATTCACAAGGAATTGAATGAAGCCCGGATCCGACGTGAGCGAAAAGCGGCCCTGCATGCCCTACAGGAAAGCGAAGCCCGGTTTCGACAGATTTTTGAGGCCAACATGATCGGGATTGCCTTTGCCAACACCGATTGCGAAATTAAGTGCGCCAACGACGCTTTCCTCAACATGCTCGGCTACAGCAAAACCGACTTTGAGAATGGTGAAATCGATTGGAAACAATTGTCTCCCGAACACCTCCAGATGGAACGGCTGAACCTGCTTGAGCAATTGCAGCATTCTTCCAGGCCCATCTCGGTGGAATGGCAATATGTCCACCGAACCGGGACGCTCGTTGATGTTCAACTCTACGCCGCACTGGTACACGGCAGCACCGATGAGATTATCGTCTGCGCCACGGACTTAACCGAACGGAAAGAGAAAGAAGCCGCCAAACTCGCCAATAGCCGCAAAAATAACTTCCTGGTCAGCATGTCGCACGAATTGCGCACACCGCTCCACACCATTATTTCCGCTTCCACCATGCTGGCAGAGCAAGTCTTCGGAGGACTTACCGCAAAACAAGCCGAATACATCAGCATGATCCACGATGGCGGCCAGCATTTGCTGACCATTATTAATGATATTCTGGACATCTCCAAGATTGACGCCGGCAAGATGAGCTTGCATAAGGAAGCCGTTAATATCCAGGAATTTGTCCAGGAGGTTAGCGCGCTGGTCAGTCCGTTAATCGAGAAAAAACAGCAAATATTACGGATCCACCTGGATAAGAGCTTACCGGAAGTGGTTGCGATGGATAAGCTGAGGCTCAAGCAGGTGATGACCAACCTGCTTTCCAATGCCAACAAGTACACGCCAGAAGCTAAGACCCTCCAATTGCAATGCCGAATGGACAGGCATCAATGCCTCATCTTTGACGTGATTGACGAAGGCCCCGGCATTTCCCAGGAGGATATCGAGCGCATTTTCCATCCCTTTGAGCAGGGCAGCCAGCGGCGGGTTCGGCGGATGACAGGATCCGGCTTGGGCCTTGCGCTGGTAAAACGGATTATTGAACTGCATGCCGGCACGCTCCACATTCAATCTTCAGTGGGCAAAGGCAGCAAGTTTACGGTTATGATACCGCTCGCTTCCAAATCGTAAAGCGCTAGCCACTTTTCTAGCGCCTTTTAGAAACCTGGCGAAACGCATGACCCGGCAAGGACAAGGTTAGCTGTAAATCCGCTCCAGGTCATATTTGCGCCATCCTGCAAACCCAACATCGCCTTCGCGAAAATCGGTTTATAGGTGTAAATTCTGCCCGATGGAGCGATACAATCCACTGGTAATAACGCCTATAATAAAAAATGTGTTGGTTTCGGTGGCGAAAGCCAGCTACCCCCTAAGCAGTGAACCTGTGGAGTTTTGTATCTGACACGCGAGTAAGGGAACAGTCTCCATACCAAAACCAACACAATACATTTTTCTTACGATTCACCTGTTTTACACCGGATTATCAATCCCGGCGCAGGCCATACCGATGTTCACTCCGGTTCGCGTTGCGGCGCTTCAACGTTTTTCGACCTGGTATTGCAACATCTACCCTGTTTTCATCAATCTCCCGCGCCAGGTTTAACGTGGTTTGGCTGCATGCTGTGCAATACCGGCGTTCGTGAGGCAACAGATCCTTATTACAGCGGGAACAAGTGCTTCGGCTGGCTTCAATCAGGCTTTTCTGCGAACCGCTTTCGTTAAAAAATTTTTGAACAAAGCGTCTGGGCAATTCGTTAGCCGTCATGACCCACTCAATATCCTTTGCCGAGTAGCCCTGCGGCTTGTCGTGATCCAGGATAAACTGGTGGATTTTAACAAAGGCCGCGTCGTAGGCAGCGGCACACGCTTCGCAAAACTCCTGCTTTTTCAGGCTCTCGGGAGGCCGGTAAGGTTGCTGGCAATGGAGGCAATTTTGGGGCATCAGGCAATTTTCCTCGATTAAGCCTTTTATCGACAAACCCATTCCTTCCCTTTACTTCCGGCGCGATTGCCCGGAGTGGTCTGCCCGATACACACAAGCCCTCTTATGGCTGGGATGGGCTATAATGGATTGGGTCGCATCAGGTTGAAACAGGAGCGTGGCATGCGGAAAAAATCATCGCTCGCGCCGGGCGTTGTGTCCGTTATTTTTGTTTTTTTATCCAGCATTTCTTTTTTAATTCTCACCATTGGTTGTAACAATGCAGCGCCTGGCAAACCGGCCCTGCCCAAAAGCGATCTGCCGCAGCAGGTTCTCATCCATTACTCCTGGCTTGGATTAAGCCCCCACGCCATCCGAGAGGAATACGCCCTCACCCTGGCGGCGGATCATCAAACGTATCAATCCCAGGCCACACTCAGCAAAATCCCCGGAGACAGCACCAAGCCCAAGCAGACCCGGACGCATCAAAGCGTGGTTCAAAGCGGGCAAATCAAGGCGCTAATGGACGCGGTGCAGGCGGAACCCTGGAAATCCACAACGAAGCCGGTTGAAGTGATCGAACACACCGATGATTATCCCAACTGGGTGTTGCGGCTTGATTTTGAGGACGGCAATATCGTTAAATTGTCGTCTACCTCCAACACCAGGGGGCATCTTCCCTGGAACCTGACACGGGAGAACCAGCATTTTGTCTCAACGGATGGCATCGCGCTCAGCCAGTCTATCGCCTCGCTGGTCAAAACCATCCGCCCGGCGGAAAAGCCTACTGTTACAGTGCCCTAGTGCCGGTGCGGCCCCCGGATATCGCAAACCGTGCATTCGGTTGGGTTAAACCTGAATTTATAACGGTTTTCAGCCACCTTTCGGTAAACCCACTCCGCAACGTCCAGCACACCCGGAACACGCGTCAGCCCGGCAAACAGCCTTAACCCCAAGCCCGCAGGCGACGCCGGGCTAATCACCTGGCCAACCTCCCGAAAAGCCGCAGCCCCGGCAAAATACTGCCCGTCCGGCCTCAGCACATGCATGGTTTGCCGCAGTTGATAGGCGGGCACATCCGGCAGCTTTTCCGCCACAACCGGGTCCTGGAGCGGGACAAAACGCAATTGGTTGCTTCGGTCAATCCGCTCCAGTCGGGCCTTGGCATGTTGGCAAAGGCTGCAATCGGCGTCATAAAAAATCAAAAGCGGGCCAGGCATCTCAGGCTTATTCCCATTCGGTGCCTTTTTAGCATACGGCAAAAATGGGTTCGTTCGTCCATTTTTTCCAATCGCGATATGACACCCGGAAAAACTGTCATAACCCAAGCCCTCAAAGGCTTACACCGCGTTATCCTGAAATTATCCAAATAATGACAGGAGAACCCAATATGACGATTCTTACCCAACACCCCCTTGTTCGCTTCAGCCTGATTGTTGTGGGCTGGCTTTTGGTTGCCGGCCTCCTGGCTGCCGTTGTGATGATGATCAGGCCTTACCCCGTCACGACCTCCACCTTGCCGCCACTGGACCTGCCCAAAGCCTATTACTAAACCTCAGGACTGAAGGGCCAGCCATGTCCTCTGCAAAGTGGATTTTCAGGCACAATCCATCGATACAAAGGACTGATCCTTATAATGGATATCAGTAGGAGCGATTTTGGGGATTCATAGACAATGGACGTTGCTGAACAGCAGCAGCATATTATTCTGCATGTCGGCTGTGGGCGATATAACCCTCACAAACTACCGGAGCCCTTTCGGACAGCGAACTGGCGAGAGGTGCGACTGGATCTGGATCCTGACGTGGCGCCGGATATTATTGCCTCCATTACCGATATGGCGGCAGTTCCTTCCCAATCCGTGGATGCCCTCTGGTCTGCCCAGAACCTGGAGCATCTGTTCGCCCACGAAGTCCCTGTTGCCTTAAAGGAGTTTTACCGGGTTCTCAAGCCCGGCGGCTTCGCCATCGTCAATGTACCGGATTTGCAGGATATTTCGCAATACATTGTGGATGACCAGTTGGAGGAACCGGCTTACCAGTCCGCGGATGGGCCCATCAGCCCAATCGACGTCCTGTTTGGCCATCGTCCGCCGATAGCCAAAGGAAACCACTTTATGGCTCATAAAACCGGCTTTACCGCAAAAAGCCTGAGAAAGAAGCTGGAAGAGGCTGGCTTCGCAGAGGTTGACGTCAACAAAACCCGCTTTAACCTTTGGGCCATTGGCTACAAAGGGCCGGTTCGGCAAAAACTAAGCATTTGCTTTTGAGCGCAACGGCGCAAAATACCGTATACAAAAAGGGAGAGCCAAGGCTCTCCCTTTAAAATTGAAATGATAACGACTATTCGATATCGATTTGCGCGCGCTGGAGCTTGTCGCTGTAATCGATATAGACCGTTTTCCATTCCGTAAAGATGTCCAGGCAAGCCTCGGCCGCTTCGCGGTGGCCATTGCCGGTGTTTTTGGTGCCGCCGAACGGGAGGTGAACCTCAGCCCCGATCGTCGGCGCATTAACGTACGTCAGGCCGGATTCGAGGTCGCGAACGGCTTCGAATGCCTTGTTCACGTCCTTGGTATAAATGGCGGTGGAAAGGCCAAACTCGATATCGTTAGCGACATGGAGGGCTTCTTTCAGGTCACTCACCGGGATGAGCGCGGTTACGGGCCCGAAGATTTCCTCTTGGGCAATCCGCATGTTCGGCTTCACCTCATCGAAAATAGTAGGTTGGAAGAACCAGCCAGGGCCGGCTTCCGGGGCGCGCTGGCCGCCAAACAGCAACTTGGCGCCTTCTTCCTGCCCGATTTGGACATATTTCTCAATTTTCTTGAGGGAGGATTCATTGATAACGGGGCCCACATCCACGTTGGCATCCAGGCCATAGCCCAATTTCAGGCTTTTGGCGCGCTCCAGGAGCTTCTCCCGCAATTGCGGATAGATGCCTTTTTGCACGATCACGCGGCTGGTGGCGGTACAACGTTGCCCGGCCGTGCCGAACGCTCCCCACAGAATCCCATCCACGGCGAGATCCAGGTTGGCGTCATCCAGGACGATGGTGGCGTTCTTTCCACCCATTTCCAAAGAAACGCGCTTGAAGCTCGGGGCGCATTTTTCGTTAACGTGACGGCCCACATCGCAAGAGCCGGTAAAGGAGATCAGCTTAATCTCCGGGTTTTCCAGCATGGCATCGCCCACAGCGCTGCCACCACCCGTTACCAGGTTCAGGACGCCCGGCGGAAGACCGGCTTCTTCCAGGATTTCCACAAAGCGGGTTGCAACCAGGGGCGTATCGCTGGCGGGTTTAAACACAATGGTGTTTCCGCAAACCAGGGCAGGTGCAATCTTCCAACTGGGGATCGCCATCGGGAAGTTCCACGGCGTAATACAGCCAATAACCCCCAGCGGCACACGAACGGACATGGCGAACTTGTTGCGCAATTCGGAAGGGGTGGTTTGCCCAAACAAGCGGCGGCCTTCACCGGCTGCGTAGAAAACCATGTCGATCACTTCCTGCACATCACCGCGGGCCTCGGCCAGCACCTTGCCCATCTCCCGGGTCAACTCGCGGGCCAATTCCTCTTTGCGCTCGATGAAGATCTGTCCGGCGCGGAACAGGATTTCGGCACGCTTGGGAGCCGGGTACAAACGCCAGTCTTCGTAAGCTTTCTTTGCGGCAGCAACGGCTTCATCCACATCCTGTTTGTCGGATGCAGGGAAAATCCCAACGATATCGGCAGGATTTGCCGGGTTGATGCTTTGAAAGGTTTTGCCGGATTTGGCAGGCTGCCATTTTCCGTTGATATAATTCTTAAATTCTTTTGGTGTCGACGTTTGCTCGGTTTGAGCCCCCGTAGCGGTTTGAGTTCCAACCATGTTCCTTGTTTCTCCTTTGCAAACACGTCAATATAAGATGACCCGCCTATTGTAGCGGAAAAGCCCTTCGCTTTCAAAAGATGTACAGCCCCGTCTGACCAAGATTATTGATTTTCTATTATTTTCTTTATGAGCCCGGCATAATCCAATACGACTTCGTACCGGCCTTGTCGAAAGCGTTTCCATGGGTTACGGCGCTCAATTCGATCCAAGCCTACTTCATCTTTGTTTTGCAACCCATCATAAACTTTCTTGTCTACTTCAAAAGTATGCTCGGTAGCAATGTTTTTTTGGGCTGCATCAACGGCATCCACAAACACCTTAATATAAAAACGGCTATTATTCTGGTTGGAGTAAAATCCGCCCACAATACCTCTTATCTCTGGGGGCATCGTCAACTTCGTGGTTTCATCAGTTATGCCCACGTCGCTGGAGGGCTTCAAAATTTCAGTTGTGTTTACTTCCGCCACATAAGGTCGCCCACTTATTATTCTGTGAATAGGATCTCTCTCAGGCTTTAAAATCAATTCTATAGGTTGACCATAGCGGGTTTGTCTTAATATTTCTTCTGGCAACTCAAATTCCATTACTGGTCTCAGTCTATGACTTATCGCCGCGCTGGGCGGATCAAACGCTACTCTAAGCTTCTCTTTATATCCAACCACTACATCCTTCATTTCAGGAATTTGCGTTGCAATAAAAATCGCAGGATTTGTTATTTCCACCGTTGTGATCGGGTATCTTATAATACCCATTGAGATACCCTTGACCTGCAAAATCTCAGGCTTTTTCCTCTCATTGCTTTGTCCTAACCGAACCGCCGGATCAACAACGGGATGTCTCATTGATGTTGCGGCATTTATTTTCACGGTTATGCCAGGGTGTAAGGATTGGATTCTCATCAGAAATTCCTTATTCACTACAAAAAGCTGAGAGTAAGTTACCAATATTTACTGTATGTACAATTTTTCTATAAATTAATCACTAAATTTAAACATTGTTGCACCTTCTAGTAAAGACTCCTACACCTGTAAGCCCAAAGTAAGATAAATTATCGCTATAATGATTACTATGGAAAGCGTTTTAGAGCGGTTTAAGGATGGGCGCGAAGCCTTTCTCACCAATTTAAGCGTGCAACGGGATTTATCCCCCAATACGCTCCGCGCCTATAGCAAGGATCTGGATCTGTTTATCGATTGGTTTTCCCAACTGGACGTGATAGAGCCGGATGACCTGCGACGGGTACCGGGACAGTTCAGCCAGTTCCTCAACAGCCAGCAGCTTGCCAAAAGCAGCATCGCCCGAAAACTGAGCGCCCTGAAAATGTTTTTCCGGTTTTTAATCAAGGAGCAGATTTTTGAATTGGGTGAACTCTCTTTGCAGTTCCAGGGGCCCAAGCAGCTGAAAAAACTGCCGGACTTTCTCTCCCCGGAAGAAGTGCGCCTGATGAAGGAAACCGTTTGCCCGGCCAGCCTGGGCTGGAAGCAATTGGAGCCGATCGCGCTGCGCAATTACCTGATGCTGGAGGTGCTGTTTACCTCCGGCGTGCGTGTGGCAGAGCTGGTACAAATCAAGGTGGACGATATCGATACCGAGGATGGCGAGCTGCGTATTCTGGGCAAGGGCCGCCGCGAGCGAATCAGCTTTATCAGCCAGGCCGCACTGGAACTCCTGGAGTGCTACCTGGAAACCGCTTACCCTGTTTTAACGCAATCCAGCGCAAAACCGGGCTCGACAGTGTTCGTCAATTACCAGGGCGAGCCGTTAACCACGCGCAGCGTGCATCGTTTATTGTCTCAAATTACAAAGGCGGCTGGCCTCAAGAAGAAAATCTCGCCCCATACGTTTCGCCATAGTTTTGCCACGCACCTGCTGAACAACGGCGTGGATTTACGGGTTGTGCAGGAATTGTTAGGGCACGTCAGCATCCGCACGACGCAAATTTATACACATGTCACCACCGAGCGGCTGCGGCAGGCCTATCTCAAAGCCCATCCGCGCTCCATGCAGCGTATAAAAAGTTAAAACTTAAGCGTGATACGACAAGCGGGACTGTGCCACGGTGAAACCCTTTAATATCGCCTGGGCATGACTCGCCGCCGGCTGATGGGTCTTTTTAAATTCCAGTTCGGAATTGTTGTGAAACGGGGACAGAAACGCCTGGGCCAGCTTTTTGGATGCGGGCGCAGCGGATGGGACAACCCCCAATTGGGCAAACCGGTTATGTATTAACCCCATGACGATCCCTCCAGAACGGTTAGAGGACGACGATTGATCCGTATATTGTATAACAGACCCGCTTATTCTCAAAGCGGGTCTGTCGAATCCTTTATAAAATAACGCAACTGGAGAGGTGAACCGTTATGCCAGAGACAGGTGCGACACTTTCTTCGGTTCACGCAACAAGGCGTCGAAATAATCAATCGTGGGGCGCAGGCCTTCATCCAGCGGAATCGCCGGTTCCCAATCCAGCGCCTTCTTGGCAAGCGAGATATCCGGCCGCCGCTGGGTCGGATCATCCGGCGGCAAGGGCTTATGCACAATTTTAGAGGAGGAGCCCGTGAGCTTAATCACCTTCTCGGCCAGCTCCATAATGGTAAACTCACCGGGGTTGCCCAGGTTAATTGGGCCGGGCTGATCAGCGGCAGTGTGCTCCATCATCCGGATCATCCCATCCACCAGGTCGGACACATAGCAGAAGGAGCGGGTCTGCTGGCCTTCGCCATAAACCGTAATGGGTTCGTTGCGCAGGGCTTGCACGATAAAGTTGCTCACGACGCGCCCATCATTGATATCCATCCGCGGGCCGTAGGTGTTAAATATCCGGATAATCTTCACCTGGACATTGTTCTGGCGATGGTAGTCCATGCACAACGTTTCCGCCAGGCGCTTCCCTTCATCATAACAGCTGCGAATGCCGATAGGATTAACATGACCCCAATAGCCTTCCTGCTGCGGGTGCTGCTCAGGGTCGCCATAAACCTCGGACGTGGAGGCTTGCAGAATCTTGGCCTTAATCCGCTTGGCCAGGCCCAGCATGTTGATCATCCCCATCACGTTGGTTTTAACGGTTTTAACAGGGTTGTACTGGTAATGGATGGGTGAGGCCGGGCAAGCCAGGTTGTAAATCTCATCCGCTTCCACGAACAACGGAAAGGTCACGTCGTGACGGATGATTTCCAGGTAGGGGTTATCCATCAGGTGCAACAGGTTGCGCTTGGAACCCGTAAAAAAGTTGTCGACGCAGATGACTTCGTTGCCTTCGTTTAACAGGCGCTCAATCAGGTGGGAACCGATAAAACCGGCGCCACCGGTCACTAAAATCCGCTTCATACGGGTTCTTTCTCCTTGTCTTCATCCGGGTCGGGGAACGGGGTCAGCACGGACTTGCCGATGCTGTTGTAATAAAAACCACGGCTTGCCATACGCGCCGCATCGTACTGGTTGCGGCCATCGAAAATGACCGGGGCCTTCAGCATGGCCTTGATGCGATCAAAGTCCGGCCTGCGAAATTCGTTCCACTCTGTCAGCAGCAGCAGGGCATCCGCCCCGTCAATGGCTTCGTAGGCGCTGTTGCAATAGGTAATCTTGTCGCCAATAATCTGTTTTGCCAAATCCATCGCCTTGGGATCGAACGCCTTGATTTTGGCGCCACGGGCCAGGAGGGACTCGA
>CALAJO010000032.1 GCA_937922745.1 uncultured cyanobacterium | reverse complement strand
ATTACATTTACGCCTTCAGGGAATACGCCGTCTTCATAATCGATGACGCAGGGGCCACCAGAGCGCTCCGGAGGATTTGGGGGCGGAGGGGGCAGGTACGGCGGTGGCGGCGGCGGCGGTGGCGGCGGCGGTGGCGGTGGTGGCGGCGGCGGTGGCGGCGGGCATGGCGGCGGCGGTGGTGGTGGTGGATCGCAAGGAGGCGGGCACGGCGCCGGTGGTGGCGGAGGAACCGGACAAGGGGTCAGGCTGCCATCCATCCCGGGAACGGCGGTATTGGTCGTGCAATCATCGCCTGCTGCACCGGCCTGGCCACCTTTCACTTCAAAAGCCAGGAACAGGCTGTCGGGGTTGGTTACGGAAATGGTGCCGCCGTTACCGCCGTTTCCACCGACGTTGGGGCCGTTGCCATTTCCACCCATACCGCCGTTTGCCAGCAAAGTGCCGGTACCGGTTGCGTTGTCGGGTGCGGATAACTTGATCATCCCTGCATCCCCACCATTGGCGCCAATGCCGCCGATCAGGGCATCGCTGCCGTGGCCGCCATTGGTTTCGATAACGCCATCGTGGGTAATTTTAACAGGGGAGCTTAAGGACACAACGCCGCCATTGCCACCGTTAAGGCCGTTAACGCCATTGGCGCCGTTGGCTTGCAGGGTGCCATGGTTGTGCATATGCCCATCGTGGTGCGCTTCGTAATCCGCCAGTTGGGCTTTTAAGGCAGTGGCCTCATTGGCGGTAAACATTGCGCCATCGGCGTCAGCCTGGGCCGCGTCAATGGCGGAGGCCGCATCGGCGGACTTGGTGTTGCCCTTGGCAACCAGGCGAACCATACCACCGGAGGAAACTTCGATGCTGTTGGCTGCGCCGTTGGCTCTGAGGATACCGCTGTTGTTGACGATACCGCCCTGGATATCGATAACGTTGGTATCATAGTCGCCAATCACTTTGCCGGAGGTGTCCATTACAGCGCCGCGTTGGATTTCGACAGCGCCTTCGGCGTTAACGGTAATCTTACCGCCTGCGCCGCCGTGGCCCATTGCCTCAATCTTGGATTGGGGGCCAAAGGTGGCGGAGCCAACGTTGAACTCGACAAAGCCGCCGTTGACGCCGTTGGCCATAATGTTGCCGTTCTGGTACATATACTTGGCATCAACGGTTACACGGCCACCGTTGCCGGTGTAAATGCCGCCGTTTTTCAGGGCGCTTACATCAATGTTGCCATCCAGGCGCAATACGCTATTGGTGGCGTCAAAGTGCAGGTGGCCGCCGTTACCGGTTGTTTGGCCGGCGTTGTTCACTTCCAGGCCGCGTACGTTCTGGCCGCTGCGCAGCCATAAGCCGCCGCCGCCTGTATTTTTGAAAACCGTTCTGCTGCCGGCGGTGTTGTAGTAGGTGCCGCCGTTAATGCTTCTGCCGTTGTTCACGGAGTTTACGTCGTTGGGGGCTGCCTGAACCAGAGGTGCAATGCACAGGCTCAGCGCCACAGACATTGGGATGGCATAGGTTTTAACAGACTTGAGCTGTTGCTCATCCACGCCCAGAATTTCGGAGAAGCATTGCATTTCCTTGGATAATGAGAATTCCTGTCCGAGATTCATTATAGAAGGTCCTCCAGTTCTGCGAGTAAAGCTTTCTTTATCGAGGGGGCTTTATCCTTAAGGCGATTGCGAGGGGTTGAGAACTTAGGGATAAAGGAGATATACTTTGTATAAAAATAAAAACACGACGGTTGTAAAAATTGCCTCGGCGTTAAGAAAATATTACAAAATCGAAATCAACTGTAATATTCAACAAACAACAAGCAGTATTTCCCTTTCAGGGTAATCTGATTTCTGGGCAACTCAACAAATCCCTCAACTGGGTAACGGGCCCGGATATCCTTTAGATTTCTTTAATAAATCCCTTCTTTTATATAGAAGGATCCTGCGCAATTTGGGTCGGCTTTTTTTGTTGATTGAATAGAACGCAACGTAACCTCATAACCATTCATGCAGATTCGCACGCTACAGCCGGGCGCGGCTTACACGGTTCACTCAGCGAAAAGCCGGCGCCGACAGGTTCAATCCTCCCAATCCCAATCCGCTTCCGATCGCTTTGCCGGAGGCACGGATAAGAAGGATCTGCTTTCTTTTTATATAAGGCATTACAAACAGGATCCGTTCAGTCTCGGCAGGGGTGTCCGCAAGATTATCGACCTGGCGTTGCCCCGGATTGAAACCGAGTACCGAAAGGTTGCTCGAATGACTGGAGCGGATAGTGATGAATCCCGTGATCTCCGGGCGCTGTATCTCCTGGCCGCACATGCCCAATGCCCATTGGATGACAGCATAATCCCGCTCGCGGATCAGCAACACAAAGAGTATGCCTTTCTCTATCGCCGTGCCCGCGAGGATTCCCGGCCGCCTTCACAAACCATTATCCGAAGGCTTGTGAGCAGCCTCCGGATTCTGGCGGCCATCCAGATGAATAATACGCTGCGCACACCATCGCAACCCCTGGATGAGGTTGAGGATATCCGCGTGGATGAGGACTATTTTGCAAACAAGAAACAGGAGCGCGCGCGACTGAACCAGATAAACGAAGCGAAGTTGAACCAGGCCGCGCAGTACCTTATCCAAGCCCTTCAAATCCTATCTGAATCCAATGGGCAGTTAGCGTTGGAAGATCGGATGACCGCTTCGCTTTGCTATACACAACTCGGCGAAGCCCTGCTTCGCGTAGGCAAGATGAAAACCGAGGACGGGGAAGCGGATGCGGCAAAGCAGGACTTCCGCCAAGCCCATGCCCATCTCAAGCAAGGCCTTGCCATACAGAAAAAGATGATTGCATCCTGTGATCCAAAGCTGCAACCGATTATCCGCTTTGAAATGGGCGACACCTATGCGGATTTAGTGGCAATCGCCCAGGAACTCGGAAACCATTATGAGGAAAAATTTTACGCCGACGAACGATCTGATCAGGCTGATCAGGTTGGACTTCACTATTCCACCTGGGATGAGTACCAGCTTCTCCCTGCCCTGATGGCCTTCATTAGTGCGAATTGTTGCCCTGATTAACTTAACACTCAAATTTCGCTGATGTGTTTGCTTTCCTGCGTTTTTCATTGTAAAAATGAATATATTAATCAATCATTCATTTTTTTAGTGCTATGGAAACCGCTTCCCTTACCTCCCCCTCGCATCACGAAAAACGTCTGAGAATCCTGGATGCCGCCCGCAAGCGGATGTTTCACTATGGCATCTCCAAAACCACGATGAGCGAAATTGCCGAAGACACGCAGATGGCTGTCGGCACCATTTACCTGTATTTTAAGAACAAGGACGAGATTGCGCTGGCGATTGCCCAGGAATGTCGCCGCGAGCAGGATGAGTTCCTGCAATCCATCCTGCAGAATGAGGGGTTGACCCCGCTGCAAAAACTGGAAACCTTTTTTGTGGAAAAGTACCGGTTTATGCAGGCCTTCAAAACCGAGACGCCCCACGGCAAAACCCTGATTGCCTACCTGATCCAGGCCTATCCCGAATTAAGCAGCGATTGGCAAATGCGCTTCCAGGACGCCATCGCTTCCATCCTGAAGCAAGGGCAGGCCAAGGGCAACTTTGTGATTGACGACGCCGATGAAGCGGCGCGTACGCTGCGGATTGCCACCATGGGCTTCTTTCCGCCCCCGTATATCGATCTTCCCCTCCCTCCGGACGAGAACGACCTTCTTCACATGATTCGTTGGTTTTGCAGGATATGGCAATGCAAATAATCAAACCCCTCCTTGCATACAGCTTCGTTATCGGCTTGTTGGCGTTACCGGTTAACGCCCAACAGCCCATATCAACTTCGCCGGGCGCTTCAACCGCCTCTCCCGTCCTTGGCAGTCCGCAATCGTTCCAAACCCCAACATCGGCCACGCCACCCGGATCCCCGGCAAGCCAGGGGGCGCCTGCACCGGCCCAGACACAAACGCTTACCCCACCCCCTGCAACAGTCGATACCCCTTCGCCGGCGGCGCAACCCACCACGATCTCAACCCCAGCCAGGGGCCGTGTTGAAGCCGATGCGGACGTTGAAACCCTTGCGCCTGCCACCCTGGTGCCCAAGGGCACCCTTGAGCCGGTCACGCTTAAGGCCACGCTGCAAAAGAAGCAAACCGTACCCGTGGGGTTGGAAGATATCCTGCGTTTGGCGTTGGGGCAGAATATTGAAATCGACCTGGAGGAGGAGCGCCTGGAGCAGCGCAGGCTGGAACGACAGTTTCTTGTGACCGAGCTGTTGCCGGATGTTCGCCTGGAATACAACCAGCAGCGCTTTAACGGGGCCATCCAGATTTTTGGCGGTGAGACGCTGGCCGTGCAGCGAACCACGTACCAGCCCCAAGTCACGCTAAACTACTCCATCTTTACCGGCGGACAGAACCTGTTGCAGATTCGCGCGTCGCGTCAGCGGCAGGAGGCGCAAGCCAGCCTGCTGGAAGATACCCGGCAGACTATCTTGAGTCAGTCCGCCAACGCCTACTACGAATTGCAACAAGCCTACTGGCAAAAAGCACTGGCGCTTCAAGCCATCCGGGAAGCCGAGCAGCAGGTGGCACTTAATGAAGCCCGGCTGGAAAGCGGTGTCGGCATTCGGCTGGATGTGCTGCAAGCCCAGACACTCCTGGCCAACCGCCGCCGCGACCTGATTAATTCCGAGGCGGCGATTTCCCAGGCGTCGCAGCAGTTAAACCGTCTGTTGAACTTTGACCTGGACGTGGATATTGTCCCCAAGGAGCTGGAAGCCACGGTAAAACCCCTTGTGCCCACCGAGAGCGACTTCAGGACGTTGACGGCTTCCGCCGTCCAGAATAGCCCTCGGCTGGCCGCGCTGGAGCGGTTGCGCGAGGCGTCCGAAACGGATGTAAAAACTGCGTTGGCCTCCGTGTTCCCCCGCATTGATATAACGGCCTTTGTCAACGGCACGGGCCCCAGCATTACCGAGCTGGCAACGTCCCGTTTTGGCGGCATCCAGGTTTCAACCACCTTGCTGGATAACCTCGGCTTCGCTTACCCGGTGAGAAGAAAGCAGGCGAGAAATCTGGTAAAATTAGCCGAATTGGCTGTCCAGCAGGCTCGACGTGAGCTGGAAGAGCGGCTTGCGAATGACTGGATTGCCATCCAGGCCAATGAAGATCGGGTTGAAGTGGCCAAGGAGGCTTTTCAATTCGCCAGGGCCGCCTACGAGCAAGCCCTGGGAAGATTGAGGGAAGGGGTCGGCACCAACCTGGATGTTGAAACCGCCCAGACCCGTCTGGCAACCGCCCGCTCCGAGCTGGCAACCGCATTCCTCGATTACAACCAATCCCAGGTCAGCCTGGTTGCCGACTTGGGAATTGCCTCAATAACGTCTTTAACACAAGGAACCCGTCCCAATGGATCACCTGCAGCTCAACCGTAGCGAACCCCTCATCAATGCGCTTCGCAACAAGTCGCGCAGGCCGTACCTGATTATTGCCGCGGCGTTTATTGCGCTGGTCGCAGCGATTGCCCTCGTCCTTTACATCCGGATGAGCAGCATGGCCGGCCAGAACTATAACTTTACGCCGATTGTCCGCAGCAGTACGGTCAAAATCACCGACCTGCCCGTGACCTATAAAACGGTAGGGACGTTGCAGGCCATTCGCAGCGTGGACTTACGACCGGAAACCTCCGGCATCGTTCGCGAAATCTACTTTGCGGAAGGGCAGTTTGTCCGTCCCGGCCAACCCCTGGTTCGCCTGGAGCAGGATCGCGCGGCGGCGGAAATCGCCCAGAGCGCATCCGGCATTGCGGAAGCGCAATCGAATGTGGCCAGCCTTAGGGCGGCCTACCTCGCCACGGCGGAATCCCTCCGTTCGCTGGAGGCCCAGCGCAACCTGGCCCGGGCCGAGTTTCAGCGTTACCAAAACTTGCATGCCAGGGAATATGTTTCCGCCCAGGAGTTGGAGCAGCGCCGTGCCCAAATGCAGGTGGCCGAGGCCAATTACGATACCGCTGTAAGGGAGCGTAACAGCGCCCAGGCCCGGATGCAACAGGCCCAGGCGGCAGTGAATACCGCACAGGCCCGGCTTCGTACCACCCAGGTGGGCTTGTCGGAAACGGTGGTTCGCGCCCCGTTTGCCGGGCAGATCGGCGCCAAGCAGTTTGAGCTGGGAGACTACGTTTCCCCGCAGCAGGCGTTGGTAAAACTGGTGAATGCCGGCATGCTGGAAGTTTCCTTTAACGTCCCGGAACGATATATCGGTCAGCTTCGCGGCGGGCTCCCCGTGGAAGTGCAAACCGAGAGCTTCCCGGGAACAACCTTTGCCGGACAGATTACGTTTGTCAGCCCGGTGGTTTCCACAGAGAACCGCAGCGTCAACGTCAAGGCGACAATCAACAACAGCGGCGGCCAATTGCAACCCGGCCAGCTTGCCGATATCCGGTTAATTCTGGGGAGCCGCCAGAATGCCCTGATGGTGCCTGAAGAAAGCGTTATCCCGCAAGGGGAGAAGTACTATGTCTACACCGTGCAAGAGGGCAAGGCCGCCTTCCGCCCGGTTGAGGTGGGCGAGCGTACGCCTGGCTGGGTCGAGATTGTCTCCGGCATCAAGGAGACCGACCGCGTGCTGATTGGCGGCATCCAAAAGGTGCGTGACGGCCAGGAAGTGAATGACGAGGCGACGGCCAAACCTAAAGTAAACAAGGCTGGCAAGAAGGCCTCCGCGGAGAAGGCAGACACCAGGATCCGCGTGGAAGAAAAGGACGCTGAATAATGTGGCTCTCGGATATATCGATTAAAAGGCCGGTTCTCGCCACGGTGATGTCCCTCATTATCCTGTTGCTGGGGGCAGTGAGCTTCTACAACCTTCCCGTCCGGGAATACCCCGACATTGACCCCCCGGTGGTCTCCGTCACCACGCTTTATCCGGGGGCCTCGCCGGAGATTATCGAGGCCTCGGTTACGGAGCCGCTTGAAGACGAGATTACCAGTATCGAAGGGATTAAGTCGCTGAGTTCGACCAGCCGTGAGCAGGTGAGTAACATCATCGTGGAGTTCGAGCTGAGCCGGGATATCGATGTTGCCGCCCAGGACGTTCGTGACCGCGTTGCTCGGGCGCGCCGGCAACTGCCGGAAGAGGTGGAAGAACCCATTATCGCCAAGCAGGACGCCGATGCCCAGGCCATCATGTGGCTGGGCCTTTCCGGCAAGAACTTTACCCGCCTCCAGTTGACGGATTACGCCGACAAGATGCTTGTGGATCAGTTGCAGACCGTTCCCGGCGTCGGCCAAGTCATTATCGGCGGCCAGCGGGAATACGCCATGCGGCTCTGGCTGGATCCGGCGAAGATGGCGGGCCGTGGCATCTCCGTGGGTGATATCGAAACTGCCCTGCGCGACAAGAACGTTGAGATCCCCTCCGGCCGGATTGAGAGCCAATATACCGAGTTCTACGTGAAGACGGCGGGCGACCTGTTTACGCCGGAGATGTTCAGCAACCTGATTATTAACACCGTGGACGGCGTGCCGGTTTACCTGCGCGATGTTGGACGGGCCGAGATCGGCGCGAAGGATGAGCGCTCGCTTGTGCGCTTTAACGGCGAGAGCGCCGTGGGCCTGGGGATTGTCAAACAGTCCAAGGCCAACACCCTGGATGTCGCCAAAGGGGTTAAAGCCAAGATTGTGAACCTTCGGGAGCAACTGCCGCCGGGGATGGAGATCAAGGCCGCCTTCGACTCTTCGCTGTTTATCGAGCGCTCCATCCATGAGGTGCAGGAAACGCTGATTATCGCGGGTATTCTGGTTGTGTTCGTCATCTACCTGTTCCTGCGCAACTTCCGTTCGGCCATTATCCCGGCCGTTTCGATTCCCGTGTCCATCATTGGGGCGTTTACCATTATGAACTGGCTGGGCTTTTCGATTAACACGTTTACCCTGCTGGCCCTCACCCTGTCGATCGGCCTGGTTGTGGACGACACCATCGTGGTTCTGGAGAACATCGCGCGACACATGGCCATGGGGAAAACCCCGTTTATCGCCGCGATTGACGGCACCCGAGAGATTGGCTTCGCGGTTTTGGCGACGACCATTTCGCTGGTGACGGTCTTTGTCCCGCTGGGCTTTATGACCGGCACCACCGGCAAACTCTTCTTCGAGTTTGCGATTGCGGTTGCCGTGTCGGTGCTGATTTCCGGCTTTGTCTCGCTGTCCCTTTCGCCCATGTTGTGTTCCAAGCTCCTCAAGCCGCATATCGTGCGGGAGAATGAGGAAGAATGGGACACCGTGAAGCCCCACGGCAACCGGCTGATTCAGTTCTACCGGCAAACCGGGCGCCAACTGGCCCGAGTCCCGGCGATGTACCAGACCAGCCTGGCCTGGGCGCTGAACCATCCCAAGACGATTGTCACGGTCAGTGTCCTGTCGATGCTGGTGAGCGCGGCGCTCTTCCAGTTTATGCCCAAGGACTTCCTGCCGGTTGAGGATCGCGGCGCGATTATCACCATCATCAAGGCGCCGGAAGGGGCAACGATGAATTACACCGATAAAGCCGTTCGCCAGGCGGAAGCCATCTTTAAGCGGATTCCGGAAGTGGCGAGTTCCTTTGCAGTTATTGCGCTTTCCGCCGAAGGGGCTGGCCGCGTGAACGAGGGAATTATGTTTACCCGGCTCACCCCGTGGGAAGATCGCGATACCAAGCAACAAGACATTGTCAACGCCATCATGCCGCAGATGATGAGCATCCCGGAGGCGCTGGTCTTCCCGATTAACCCGCCGTCCGGCCCGCAGTCCGGCTTCCGTGGCTCGATCCAGGTGGTGCTGCAAGGCTTCGACATCCAGGAGCTGGACCGCTACAGCAAGGAGATTGTGGCCGAAGCCGGCAAAATCCCCGGCATCGTGAACCTGGACACCAACCTCAAGCTGAACAAGCCCGAGCTGCGCGTGGAAATCAAGCGGGAGCGCGCTGCGGAACTCGGCGTGTCCCCGCGGGAAATTTCGCGGGCGCTGCAAGTGCTGCTCGGCGGGTTGAACATCACCGACTTCAAGCTGCAAAACAAGCGCTACGACGTGATGTTGCAAGCTCCGCCGGAAACGCGCAACTTGCCCCAGGCCATCAACAACATCATGCTGCGTGGCCGGGATAACCAGATGATTCCGCTGGCGAGCGTCGTGGAGCTGAAGGAATCCGTTGCGCCGAACGAATTGAACCACTACAACCGCCTGCGCTCCGTCACGATTTCCGGCAGCAATATTCCCTTCCTGGTGCCACTGGGAACGGCCCTGGAAAAGATTGAGGCCATCGCCAAGGAGCGGCTGCCCAATTCCATCCAAATCCAGTACGCCGGGGAATCCCGTGAGTACAAGGAAGCTGGGGCGGCCTTCTACGTCACCTTCGGGTTTGCGATCCTGGTGGTTTATCTTGTCCTGGCGGCCCAGTTCGAGAGCTTCAAGAACCCGTTCATTATCCTGCTGACCGTTCCCCTGGCGGTGAGCGGGGCCATCCTCACGCTGTTCTTCGCGAACTCGAACATCAACGTCTACAGCCAGATTGGGATTGTACTGCTCATCGGCCTCGTCACCAAGAACGGGATTCTGATTGTGGAGTACGCCAACCAACTGCGGGAGCAGGAGGGCATGTCCGCGGCGGAAGCGGCCTTCCAGGCGGCTAACATCCGTCTTCGCCCGATTTTGATGACGTCGATCGCGACGGTCTTCGGTGCGGTGCCGCTGGCCCTCGCCCTGGGCGTCGGCGCGGAGAGCCGCCAGCCGATGGGTCTTGCGATTGTCGGCGGGTTGATTTTCTCGACGTTCCTGACGTTGTACCTCATCCCCGTGGTTTACGAGCTGCTGAACAAGCGGGACAAGGTGCATGCGCCGGCTGAGATTCACGGGGCGCATCCGCATCGGGGGCATCTCTAACCTCCTTTAAATCCTTTGGCGGAACTGTTCCGCGTAACCTGTCATTTCAACATAGGCCTGCCCCTTTACCGGGCGGCCTTTTTTCTGTCCGCGTACCGTAGAACTGCCTTCCCAGTAGGTTACGCCGGTGGATTGGGTCGTGACCAGTTCCTGCTCCGGAAAAACCGGCGACACTTCAACAGAAAGTGTCTCCGAGGGAATTTCGACCCGCCAGCGGATGGGGTAGTTTCCGCCGGTCTTCGGGCTTGTCCAGCGATCCAGCACGGTGATTTGGAAGTCCTTCAAGTCCAGGTGGCGGGCGCGGCCATTTCTGTCCACGTAGGTGCCGCTGGAGTTGGGGTCGATCCGGCCGTCCTCGTGGCGTAGGAGGTACAGCATCACGTCCTCACCGTTGTCCAGTTGCAGGCTGAACCAGTCCCAGCCGGTTTGTTCGCGGGCCAACTGGTTGCTGCCAAACTCGTGATCCATCCAGGACAGGCCTTTCACCGGGACGGGCTTCCCTTCACGGTAGAGCATGCCTTCGGTCTGGAGGCGCGTCATGCTGTAATAGTGGGACGCGCATCCTTCGCAGGTGGCTTTCTGGCTGATGCCGTTCCTGCCGTGGATGACGGGCGGCTTTTCCGGCGTCAGCAGCAGGTGGATGTCAAACTCCGGGCTTTCGGCGCGCAGAAGCATCCGGTTGCCCAACTGCTCGGCCAGCCAGGTTTCGTTCCACACGTTGTAGACGTCGTCCCGCGCACCGGCAACGCCCATCGCGCCCCGGTTCAGTTTCTCGGTAAACAAGAACCGCTTCCCGGCCTCGTCTGTTACGGCAAAGTGCGCAAGATAAAGGTTGTCGAGCTTCCAGGCCGTATTGCGCGGCGCGTTGTCGTCGTCCACGCCGGAGCGGAAGAAGGTCAGCTCGTAGCCGTAGCGCTTTCCGTCCGCTGCGTTCAGATGGCCGGTATAGTACCACCATTCGGTCTTGAAGTCGTTGTGGGATGCGTGATCCCGGGGGAATTGATACGTGTAGCCGGGCGTTGCCTGCTGAAACGTTCGGGCCAGTGAGAGCCCGGCGATCGCCAGGCAGGCCAGCAGCACCACGGCAAGCGGCAGGGTACGGGTGAGGAAGCGGGTGTTGTTGCGTATAGTGTTCATTCTGCGCGAAGCACCTCCGGGGCCAGGGTTTTCGTTGCCATCCGCGCGGGCAGGATACCGGAGAGGATGGCAGTAAACAGGATGAGGAAGAAGGATTTGACCAGGAATTCGGCCGGGATAGAAAATTGGATGGTCCAACCGAACGACTGCTTGTTGATGACGTAGATGAGCAGGAGCGAGAGCAGGAAACCCACGCCCAGTCCGGCCAGATTGCCGAGAACGCCCAGCAGGCCCGCCTGGATTAGCACCATCTTGCGGATTTGGTTTTGGCTTGCGCCCAAGTACTTGAGGATCCCAAACTCGCGGCGGGAGGCGATCACCAGGGCAAACAGCGTGTTCATCACGCCGAGGATGGCGACGGCAATCGCGATGCCGTGGAGCGCGTAGGTGATGGCAAAGGTGTTGTCGAAGATTCGAAGGACTTCCTCGCGCAGTTCCCGGTTGGTGCGGATGGTCAGTTGGACGTCATCCGGCAGGGCCCGGATAATTCGCGCCTGGGCGGCCTCGGTGGATTCGCCGGGCCGGAGGTACACGGCCAGGCTGCTCAGGGAGTCATCCTGGTAGTACTCTCGGTACAGTGCTTTCGGCAGGATGATGTAGCCGAGTTCGCTCGCATAATCATAGTACACGCCCGCAACGGGGAGCTTCAGCAAGCCCTTGGGGGTGGTCAGCGTAATCGTGTCCCCGGTGGAAACGCGGTGGTGGGTGGCGAAGCTCTCGCTGATAATGGCGGAGGGGCGGGCCTGCACCCTGCGGAAAACCGTCTTGGGGTTTTCGTTCCCCAGGAACAGGAGGTTGCCGTGTTCCATCAGGATATCGAGGTCGCCGGCCCCCAGGTTTGCCGGGCGATCGTTGTATTCAATCGGGATTTCCCGGAATGCGTCGACCGCTTGAACACCGGGCACGGCGCGAACCTGTCCCACCACGTCCGGGCGGATACTGCCCACCTGCTTGCTGACGGTGCGGCTGGCGGACTCGATGAACAGATCGGCCTTGAGGGTTTGGTGAACCCAGGTCACCACGGTCTCGCGGAAGCTGCCAATCATCACGGCGAGGCTGACCATCATCGCAATCCCAATCATCAGGCTGGCCACGGCCACCGCGGTTCGTCCCAGCGCGCCTTGCAGGCTTACATCAGCCAGCTTGCCTTCCACACCCAGCAGGGATTGGAGCAGGGGCTCGGCCAGCCGGAGGCTGAAACTCGTCAGCAGCGGCATCAGCAGGGCGGCGCCCAGGACTACCAGCAGGGCCGCCAAGTATCCGAAGAGGGGCAGGTTCCCCAGCGAGGGCTGAAGAGATGCAATCCAGGCCAGGGCAAGGAGCAGGACACCCGCCAGGGCGAGTTTTCCGGATCCGCGGGCGACTTTGAGTTCGTAGGAGGCGCGGCGGGTGGCTTCCGCGGGGGCGATGGAGACGGCTTCCAGTACGGGCGGCAGCGCAGCCAGGATGCTGAGGGAGATCCCCAAGAGAAAGACGGTGAGGAGGATAACCGGGTTGATGATGAGCCGGCTGACGGGCTGGCCGGTGTAGAGCGTCTGCACGGTGGAGGAGACGGCGTCGATGCTGGCGTTCGCCAGGCCCAGGCCGAGCCCGATGCCGATGAGGGTGCCGATAAATCCCAGCGTGGCGGCTTCCATCAGGAAGAGTTTGAAGATCTGCCGGCGGCTTGCGCCGAGGGCGCGCATGGTGCCGATTTCGCTGCGACGGCGGATGATGGAGAGGGACATCGCGTTGTAGATGAGGAACATCCCGACGAGAAGGGCGACGAAGCTGAGCGCGGTGAGGTTGTACTGGAACGCGCTGAGCATCTTTTGCACCTGCTCGCCGCGGCGGCGGGGGCGTTGCGCGATGAGGGACTGTGGCAGGTCTTTCTGGAGTTTGTCCAGCGCGGCGGTGAGGGTGGCTTCCGGCACAATCAGGTCGATGCGGGAGATGCGGCCCTGCATGCCGAGGAGATCCTGTGCGGTGGAGATGTCCATGAGGATGAGGTTCCCGCTGTACGCCCGGCCCAACCCTTCCGGGGAGATGACGCCGGCGACTTCCACCCGTTCCAGGCGGTCGTTGATGAGGAGCTGGAAGGACTCCCCGCGTTGCAGCCGCTGTTTCTCCGCGAGGGCTTGCGCGACCCACACCTGCCGCCGGTTGAAGATGTCGAGGAAGTGTTCCGGGGCCTGGCTTACATCCGGCTCGGCGGTGCGGAACGCGGCATCGGCCAGCATGTCCACGCCCAGGATGTGGACGGGGAATCCGTCTTGCTGGTTGAGGGCGCTGGCGGGCCAGGCGGCGCTTTCCTCGATGAGCGGGGTGTATTTTCCCTGGGCCTGCCACACCCAGCGGAGATCCCGGAGGTGGGCTTCGTCAAACCCCTGGCCGGACACGGATCGGATTTCCAGGTTGGCCTTGCCCGAAACCAGGTCGAGGCTCTCGCGGAACCGCTCCAGGGCGGTATTGTTGGCCAGGTTGATCGCGAGGAGGATGGCGACTCCCAGGGCAATCCCGATGATGGTGAGCCCGCTGCGGATCCGGTTTTGCAGGAGCCCGCGGAGGATAAACGTGTGGTAGAGGTTTAGTTGCGTCATGGTGGTGTGCTTTCGTCTTGCAGGATGCGGCCGTCTTTCATCCGGATGGTGCGGGTGGTCACGGCGGCGGCTTCCGGGCTGTGGGTGGCCATGATGATCGTCTGGCCGGAGTGGGTGCTGAGGGCCCGCAACTGGGACAGGATGTTCTCGCCGTTTTCGCTGTCCAGGTTTCCGGTGGGCTCATCGGCGAGGATGAGGCGGGGCTGGTGGATGAGGGCTCTGGCGATCGCGGTGCGCTGCATCTCGCCGCCGGAGAGTTGCGCGGGGAAAAAGTCTATCCGGTGGGCGAGACCGACCTGTTCGAGGGCTTCCCGGACGCGGTGCTGGAGGGTTTTACTGCTCAGGCCACCGATGAGCGCCAGGGGGAGGGCCACGTTTTCCGCGACGGTGAGGGTGGACAGCAGGTTGAAGGTTTGGAAGATGTAGCCCATCTTTTCTCGGCGGATACGGGTGAGTTCGTTATCGCCCAGGGTGGCGATGTTGACGCCGTCCAGGCGAATATCGCCGTGGGTGGGGGTGTCAATCGCGCCGAGGAGGTTGAGGAGGGTACTCTTGCCGCAGCCGCTGGGCCCCATGAGGGCGATGAACTCGCCGGGCTCGACGGTGAGGCTGACCTGCTCCAGGGCTTTGACGCCGCCGTACTGCTTGCTGACCTGGTGGACCTGTAGGATGGGCATCCGTTGTTTCCTCATGCGCCGCTAACGCCACAACCCATCTTAATGCAAGGGGGGTGGGCGATAACCCGGTTTTCTCAGTTTGGGCTGCGGACACCTTGAAATTTAACCCGACCCGAGGCGGTTGGGTATTGCCGAGGGTGGCCCAATCGGGGGGCCGATCGCATCCGGCGGGTGGAGTGGATGGGAGTGGGGCGAGGAATTTGTATTTTGAGAAAACAAACCCATTTTATCCCCGGAAGGATTGGGGGAAGCGGGCTCCCAGTGATGGGCGGGTTGCGCCGGATCAAAGGTTTCCGGTGGGGTGAGGGCAGGTTGTGCCAGTGCCGCCTGCATGGGGAGGCTATTGGCGGGGTAAACGGGCAGGGTTTCCGGGCCTTCCACCATCAGGCGTTCGCTGCGATTCAACGCGCGCTGCGGCCAGACGCGGGGCTGCTCCAGGCTCAGCTCGATATCCGCCTGCTTGAGGATATGCGGGGCGTACTGCTTCTTCAGCCTGTCCGTGATGCCTTCTTCTCGCATAATGGACTTGGCGGTGCTGACCTGGAATGATTCCCGCGCCTCGCGCCGCGTGGGGAGAAATTCCGAATTGGGGCCGGGGAGGTTCGTGGTATCCAAGCCCTCCGGGTGGATGCAGGCATTGAGGATCAGCTCATCCGGCAATGGCGTGAGCCGTCCCGTTGCGCGATCCTTGGCCGTGTTGCGCAATTCCCTTAAAATGCGCAGGCTGCTGCGCTCGATGCGATCCGCATACCACTGGATTTTGTTGAGTTCGTTCTGGCGCTCATCGCGGTACCGGGCATTCGCTTCCACATCCGCCTGGCTGTTCTTGGCCCGATCCAGCCGCCACAAGTTATCCACCAGGTGCGTGGCCAGCTTGTATTCCAGCGCCCCCTGCGGCCTGATTTCCGCAATAATGGCGGTGAGTAAATCGTCGTATTCTTCCTGG
>CALAJO010000031.1 GCA_937922745.1 uncultured cyanobacterium | reverse complement strand
CCGGCACCAAGGGCGATGCCTTTGCCATCGACTTTATCGAGAGCATGCGGAGCAACTCCCCAACCAAGTCCGATACGGCCATCAAGAAAAACAAAAAGCCAAAAGCTGAACCCTTGCCGGATTTGAGCGGGTTGGGCAGCGAATTTGCCCTTTAAATCCAGTGGCGCACGCCGTCCGTAATCCAGGGCAGCTCGGTGTAACGGGCGCGAATCGCGTAAAAACCCATCACGAAGGCCAGGGCGGTAATCACAATCTGCACGGCGGAGGCTTCCATCACGTTGCCCACGTTCAACGAGCCGAACAGGGCAATTGACAGGTACCCCACCAGGATGTTCAGCCCGGGAATAGTGGACATCAGGTTAAACAGCGCCAGCAGCAACCATAATATGGCCACCAGCGAGATATACAGCAGTAATGCCTGAACCACGTGATAGCGCACAAAATACTTGATGCTGCGCTTGCGGATAATGAAAACCCAGACCAGCAGCCCCAGGATAAAGAAGATGGACAGCAGGTTGCCGATATTGGCAATGGGGTAATTGGCGACAACCCAGCCCAGCACAATGTAAAACAAGGCCACGCCGATCTTGTTAAGCAGGTTGGGTTCTTCGCGAAAAGGTCGAATCTTGTTCATGCCGTTCGATTATAATCCAAAATCCATTCGTGTGAAATGCCGGCTTGTCGACTTGCTTGCAAAACGGATGCAAAACGCAAGGGAGAGCAATCTGGGCCTTCGGTCCTATCGACGACGGATGCCGCCGCCACCGCCGGTGTATACGTTGTAGTCAAACGTGAATTCCACGTTGATGCTGGAGTTGCGATACTCGGCCGGAAGGGCGCGAAACGGGGCGGAGCGCTCAACGGCGGCGCGCGCGGCCTGATCGGCCTGGGCAAACCCGGAGGAGCGTTTCACGTTGATGTTCATCAAGCGGCCATCCTTTGCAATGGTAAAGAGAAGGACGACGGACTTGTCTTCCTTGTCTTCCGGCGGCGTCCAGTTACGCCGAATCCGGCGCTGCAATTCCGCAAGGTAGGGGCCGAAATCGGGCTCGGCAACGGCGTCAATCCCGGCGCGGCCACCACCGCCACCCGGGCTGCCATATTGCGAATAGGAGCCCCTGCCGCCTTGTCCTGCCGGGCCACCGCCACCGGCGGTGCTTCCACCGGAGAACTGGCCGGGAACCGTGGAAGGCCCTGCCGCAATAGAGCCGCCTCCGCCGCTACCGGTGCCGCTGGATTCTCCACCTGCGGGGCCACGTACCAGCGGGCCGGTTTCCGCAACCGGGCCGGGTGCATCCGGCACCTTAATGGGGGCTAGCGGGTTTGGGGTAGATGTGATCGGGCGGGAATTGGTGGAAGGCTTGGGGGCCGTTACCCGTGGCCTCGGGGGCGCCGGACGTTCTGAAGGGGTTGGGGAAGGCTGCTGGGCCACCTGCTTTGCAGGGCGTGTCGGCTGTTGTTGGGGACGAGGGCTTTGCACAATCTGGGGTTTTGTGCTTTGCACAGGCGCGGGCTTGGGAGCCGGCTTTTGCTGCGCAACCTGCGGGGCAGGCGATGCCTTGGGCTGGGGTTGGCCGGCCTGCTTCATCGGTTGGGCCTCGCGAACGTTGGGTATTTTCGTGCCGCCCGCCCGGGAGTTCTTTTGCGCCCGGTTACGGGTATTCGGGTCGCGAGGCGCTTCTTCCGGCGCGTCCACCAACTGGAACTCGATATCCGGAACCGGCTGCGGCCGATCGAACGTCAGCAGGTTGATGCCGAAAAATTGGAGGATGAAAAGGGAAAACCAGATGAGCAGAAAAATGCTCAGGTGCAGGGCAAAGGAAATGGCAAGGCTTCGGAACGTGCCCATTTCGCCGACACTGTAAGACTTGAGGGCAACCGCCCCAACCCCGCCACCCTGGGCAGAAGGCAGTGGTTCGGATGCAAGCGGGTTAGAGGGGTACTTCACGATCTGGTTGTCTCTCATCCATGGGTTCCTTTACTATTTTAGGACGAAAAGGTTGAAAACTTTAGTACTTGATTATGCAACCAATTGTCCATGTTTTTCGAGGCGGTGTTTTAGAAAACGAACATACCGCCTCGGCAGTTGTTTCCTCCATGACGGGGACGCTTCGGCAAATGTTCCCAGAAAGCCGGGAGCGGCTTGCGTTTCTCCGTTCTGCGGCGAAACCGTTCCAGGCCTACCCCTTATATCAAAACCAGGATTTTATGCAAATTACCCTGGCGGAGTGGGCCATCATTTGCGCGTCGCATGCGGCCGATGCAGAACAGCTTGGCCTGGTGGGGCAAGTGCTGGCAAAGGCCGGGGCATCCGTCGAACAGTTGCAATGCGGGCCGCACGCACCGCTGGATGCGGCGACTGCGAAAGCACTGCTCTGCAATAATGTAACACCGAGTCCGCTGCATAACAACTGTTCAGGGAAACATGCCGGGATGCTGCTGGCATGCCGCATCAACCAATGGCCGCTGGAAAGCTACCTGGAGCCGGAGCATCCGTTGCAACAGGCCATTTTAAAAACTATCAAGCACTTTGGGGGGACAGATGAGATTGAAATTGCTGTGGATGGCTGCGGCGCGCCCGTGTTTGCCCTGCCCATGGAAAACGCCGCACGGCTGTTTGCACAGCTTGCCGGGCACCCGGAATTGACCCTGATTCGGGAAGCGATGACCACCTTCCCTGAGATTGTGGGGGATGCCCATCGGATTGATACCTGCGTGATGCGGGCTTCCCAGGGGAATCTGGTTGCCAAAGTCGGGGCTGAAGGCTTTATCGGGATTGGCAACGTAACGCGGCAGGAGGGGCTTGTCATTAAAGTCCACGACGGCACCAACGCCATCCGGGATCGGCTGGTGATTGCCATATTGGAAGACCTGGGCTGGCTGACCGCGGATGAGGCGGAAACGCTGCGCCAAAAGCCCCAGTTTGCCACCGAGCGGCTGAATACCCAAAACCGGGTGGTGGGAAGCCATCGCTTCAGCCTGCCCTGGTGCGGGGCCTAAGCCGGTGTGTCCCCCGGCCGATTGGCTTGCCTCTGCCCAGGCCCATGCCCGGTCCTGGCGCAATGCATGGGGCTTCAAGCTACGGCAGCGCATCGGCTGGCAACGCCAAGGATACCGGGAAAAACCGGAACCCAAGGACAACCTCTACCCAAGCCGGGATCATGCCGATGAACTGGTGGCCCTGGAAACAATCTACGTGGAAAAATACAAGTTGCAAAGCTTTCGGGAAACAAGCGGGCGAAACCGCTACCTGGAAAACCTGACGTTTCTGCAATACCTGGAAACGCTGCTTCCTGCTGAAGTCACGGGGCAGCTTCCAGCCGCAGTCTCCTGGCTGGATGTGGGCGCCAAGAACTGGTCGTATGCGGAGGCCCTTTACCGCTTTGCCCAATCCCGGTTTGAATCCGCCGAACTGACGGGCGTCGAGCTGGACGGCTATCGCCTTTACCCGGACTTCCATAGCCGGCACGATTATGCGATGGCCTACACCAAACAACTGCCCCACGCCCACTACCACGTCGGCGACGTGATGGATCACCAGGCTAAACATGATGTCATCTCCTGCTTCCTCCCCTTCATCTTCCCGGAGCCGCTTCTTTTCTGGGGACTTCCGCTGAAGTACTACCAACCCATGTCCTTCTTTCAGCACCTGCTCTCGCTGCTCAAGCCGGGTGGCCTTCTCATCGTCACCAACCAGGGCGAAGTGGAATACCAGGAGCAAGCCGATATCTTCCTGGCGCTGCAAACCAACATCCCAAACCTCTCCGTGGAGCCGCTGGGGCAGTTGCCGGATTCCTTCCTCAACTATCGTTATCCGCGTTTCGGGTGGCGCTGCCAGTTCGTTTCGCAATAATCCCGGATCTTCAGGCTATATAATATTCTCCGGGCAATTGGGTTTGTTTCGCCACAGGCAAAAATGGCTTCGTTCGTTCATTTTTTGAACCGGTTATCCCCTATCCGTCTAATCGAATCGGAGGATGATGTTGCAATCGGGATGGATCACAATACACTCAAGGAGTGAAGAATCCACATCGGTCTATTTGGAGAAGTGAGAGGGAGAGCCAGCCACCATGTCCAAGATGATCCTGCAACAAATCATGTCCGGCAGACCGGCCCCTGTCCAGCCGGCAGTCAGTCAGCAGCGCACTGCCAAAAACCCGTTTATGCAAGCCAACGGCTTCAACGTCAGCAACGATGATATCGGGGTCAATCAACCCCTTCGGCATCCCATGTTTGTAGGCTATCGAGATAACAAGCCCATTTATGCAGGTTCCCGTCTGTTTGTGCTGTACTAATAATCGCCGAAATCACCGGTGCAGTCGGTTCATTCAGGAGGTTCAGCATCTGGTCGATCAGTTCCCGCATTTCCAGCCGGGCGGATGTCGGCGCAATCACCTGGCATAACGTGCCGTATTTCAGCAGACGCTTCAGCAACTGTTCCACCTCGTCCGTGGTATGCTTCACCAGCAGGAACTCGCCCTTGTCCTGCACACTCTCGCCGGGATAGGGCCGGTAGTTTAGCGCGGCACGCCCTTCCAGCTTAAAGGTCACCGTCGTGTTCATGGTCTGCGAGCGAACCCGGCTGGGAAGCTGACGATGCGAGCGAATGCGATCAATCTCATACCGAACCTTCCGGTTCGTATTAGGGTCATTTCCCAGTAAATACAGCCGTTTCTTATGGTAAATCACTTCTTGCGGCTCAATCAGCTTTAATACGGGGGTTTGGTCATAATGCTCGTAATACACCTCCAGCACCTGCCCTTCGGTGCAATATTTCTGGAAGTTTTCCACCTGGTGGCGCAGTGCGTGGTGAATGCTGGACTGGAAATCCCGCTCGTAGCGAATGGAGGGGTTAAGCTCCAGCGTTTGCTGAATGCGTGCCAGGCGCTTAAAAATAAAGAAGAACTCCTGTGAAAACCTTGTCGCGGATTGGAGCGCCAAATGCTCACAAATCCCCGTCAGGACGCGAAGCTCATGTTCGTAAAGCTCCAGCTTCAGCGGATGATCTTCCAGGTAATACAGGTGTTGGCCCTTTTCCTCATACCGGCTCAACCGGCACCCAAAGAGGCGAAGCGTGTTGAGGTAGGTATTCAGCGTCTCCGTCGTAAACGTACGCTTAATCAGGGGGTGATTGAGCAACTGTGTGTTCAGGTCGTTAATCGACATCATCTCGGTCTGGCTGAGGAGACGATAAATATACAGCAGCCTGAACGCGGATATGTTCACCTTGAGCCGCTCTCCCATCAGCTCAAACTCTTGCGATTCCTCTAAATCCATCAAATATACAATTCCCTCATACCGTTCAACATCACTTCCATCTCCTGCTTAAAACGCTCCGGGTAAAGGATCTGGAACTGGTAACCGGAGGAAAGCAGCTTCTGCTTCAACAAAAACTCGTTGCTGGTCTGGATCATGGCAAGCAGGTGGTTCTCATTACCCGGATCCGGCACCAACTCATCATTATCGCCTAAAGGCTCATACTGCTTTTGCGAGCAGTACAGCAGCCTGATAATGAAGACATCCTGCTGGATTTGCCGCGATTGTAAGGCTCGCAACAGTTCCGGGTTCTCAATGGTGAGCAGGTGCTCAATCTTGTCGAGCCGCAGCATCGAGGCTTTTTCCTTATCGGCGCTATGCCCCAGCACGTAAAGGTTGCAATGGTTGTTAAAAACCTTTTGCGGTAAAAAAGTAATAATTTGCGACGGCTTCTCAGAACTGGAGCGGTATTGAATCTGCACCAACTGGCCTTCTTCGCAATACGACTCCAGTTCAATCAGCAACCGCTGCAACCGTTCGATGGAAACAAAAGGCATAATCCGGCTATCCGAAAAGAACCGGGCTTCCAGCTTGTCGCGATCCGTATTGGCGCGTTGCGAAAAATCCGTTGCACCAGGCCGCAATAATGAACGACGTCCCAGTGATCCAGTTGATCGCAGATTGTGAGTAGCAGTTCCTTTAAAAATCGGGTTTCCTTGGAGGTGATGAAGTAGCTGAACGGATGGAAGGATAATGTATAAGTAAACCCGTTTGAGGGCCGAGGCCGGCTGATCTGGCAGCCCAACGCCTTAAGGGTGTTAATGTAAAGCCACAAACTATCTTGGGAAACCGCTCTTCCAATCTCGTCGACTGATTGAAACCGCTCGTTAATCTCGTTCATCGTTAACGGTTTTTCCGTTAACCATTGTAATAACAATAATATGCGGTATGCCGTCTGGTTAAAATTAATCTGCCTCAAGTTTATAACTCCCATCATAGGAGATATTGGCGTCCATAACCATCCAATAGCTTTTAACGTCCTACTAAACAAAAAGCATACCTCAAATCCAAAACCTTGATTTCGAGAAATCTTCGGTTTTCAATCGTTTGCTATCTCTGGTAAGAGAAAAACCGTCTGTTAATGGCTAAATGCAATAAGTCCTGAATCTAAAGATATATATAATTAATATTTGGTATAAAAAATAAGACCGAAGGGTTGGGACATTTTTTGTTAATTTTTGTTTATTGCCGCCATTACATTATTTTTGTCCGAATTGCCGACCCGACGGTTCTAAGGTTGAGGATGTTTTTGCTAGGCTGGATGAGCAAAAACGGATAAGGAGAAAACAGCATGAAATTCAATAGCCTTCAGGACAAGGTCGTGGTCATTACCGGCGCCTCAAGCGGCATTGGAAAGCTGGCGGCGGAACAGTTTTTGAAACAGGGCGCCAGGGTCGTCCTTGCGGCCAGGAGTGAAGACGAGATGTTAACACATATGATGGATTTGGGCGTCTCCGAGAATGAGGCCCTGGTCGTCAAAACCGATGTCAGCCAGCGGGATGCGGTGATCGATCTGGCTCGTCGGGCAAAAGCCCATTTCGGGCGTATCGATATCTGGGTGAATAATGCCGCCGTTAACATCTACGCCACCGTCGATCAACTGGAAGAGGATGAGCTGAGACGTGTGATTGACGTGAACCTGCTAGGCCAGATTTACGGGATGCAGGCTGCCCTCGACGTCTTTAAGGAGCAAAAATACGGCAATATCATCAATATCGCGTCGGTATTGGGTAAAAGCTCCGCCCCGCTGCAATCCATTTACACAGCGACGAAACACGGCATAGTGGGTTTTTCCAGTTCCCTCCGAGAGGAGCTGAAAACCCGCGGACTGGATGACATTGACGTAACGACCATTCTCCCGGCGTCTATTAACACGCCGTTCTTTGCGCATGCCAAAAGCAAGCTGGGCCGTCGGGCCAAACCCATCCCGCCGGTGTATCCACCCCAAATGGTTGTGGACGCGATTCTTGGCAGCGCGCTCAATCCCCAGCCCGAAGTGGTGGTGGGTGGCGCCGGGAAGATGATGGTGTGGGGCTACAGCATGATGCCCAATATCGTGGAGCGGTTTATGCGGCGTTACGGTGTCCCGGCGCAAACCTCCAGCATCCCGGAAGACCCGAACGGCAACCATAACCTGTTTAACCCGTTGCCTAACACCCAGCAGATTGAAGGGGAGTTCGAAACCATCGGCGAAGCGGCGCAACATTACGCTAAAAAGCACCCGCTCCAGATTGCAGGCGTGGTTGCCCTACCGCTGTTACTTTTATACGCCACTACCAGGCTCAAACAATCTACCAGAGGGATTACCGCCATGTAGGGCACGCGCTCGCATGAGAACCGGGTTGTCTGTTTGACACGGCGCTCTCTTTTTCCGTTAAAATGAGTTTTATGAGTACGTCCACAACATCGATTGATCAGGTTTTTATCCAGCAGGCGGAATTTCTATGCCGGTACGGGGAATTTCTTCCCGGCGGCGTGGAAGCGCTTGCGCGCAAGCTGCAAAAAGCCACGGAAACCCAGGTTCCGCTCAAAGTAAAGCTTGGCCTGGATCCGACCCGCCCCGACCTGCACTTGGGACATACGGTTGTGCTGCGAAAATTAAAGGCTTTTCAGGAGATGGGGCACGAGGTCATCCTGCTCATCGGCGACGCGACGGCTATGATTGGTGATCCTTCGGGCCGAAGCGAAACACGTCCGCCACTGACGAACGAGGAAGTGGTAAAGAACGCCGAAACCTACCTGGCGCAAGCCGGCAAGGTGATCAACGTGAGCAAGGCCCGCATTGTGCGCAATAACGACTGGCTGGGCAAGATGAACCTGGAAGACATCCTGCGCCTGACCAGCAAGATGACCGTGGCGCAAATGCTGGTGCGCGAGGATTTCGCCAACCGCTACCAGAATAACCAGCCCATCTCCCTGCACGAGTTTTTATACCCGCTGATGCAAGCCTACGATTCCGTGGAAATCGAGGCGGACATCGAACTGGGCGGATCTGATCAGCGCTTTAACACCCTGCTGGGTCGCGATATCCAGACTGCTTATGGCGCCAAGGACGATCCGCAATCGGTATTGCTAATGCCGCTGATTGAAGGCACGGACGGCAAGATCAAGATGTCCAAGTCCTATCCGGATCATTGCATCAACCTCACCGATACCCCGCACGACATGTTCGGCAAGCTGATGTCCATCCCTGACAGGCTGATTCTGCCTTACATGGAACTGCTCACCTCCTGTAGCGTCGATGTCATCAAGAACTTGAAAATCCAGTTGGAAAGCGGCGCAGTAAATCCCCGTGATGTGAAGGCGGAACTGGCCAAGTGGATCATCACGGAGTATTATTCCCGCGATGATGCGCTGGCCGCCGAAGAAGCTTTTGTCAAACAGTTCCGCCAGCACGAGATCCCGGATGACATCCCGGAACAAGCCCTTCCGGCCGAGACGCATTTCCATTTGCCGACTTTGATGACCGAACATGCCATGACGACCAGTAAAGGCGAAGCCCGGCGACTGATCCAGGGTGGCGGCGTAAAGCTGAACGGACAAAAAATTACGGACCAGGATCACGAGTTTTCCGGCAAAAACGGCCAGGAGATGATTTTGCAGGTGGGCCGCCGTAAATTCCTCAAGCTGATTTTTGAATAACCAATTACGGATGGCAATTTGACTGCCGGTCCCGGTTTAGTTGAGTGAAATCTGCGCTGACCTTGTGTTAGACTATTGCAGCGTAAAAGGAGTCTTTGGATACCATGTCCGCCAAACCCAGCCTGATCGGCTTAAGCCACGAGGAGCTGAAAACGCTTGTCCAATCCCTGGATGAGCCAAAGTTTCGTGCGGATCAGCTGCACTCCTGGATTTATGTCAAAAACGAACGCGACTTCGACAAGATGACCAACCTGGCCAAGTCCCTGCGGCAAAAGCTCAGCGAAAAGTATGTTATCGGCGCGCTATCCATCGCGGAAAAACAGGTGAGCGCCGACGGCACCATTAAATATCTCTTCCGGCTAACGGACGGGCAGATGGTGGAATCCGTGCTGATGTACTTCGAGGAGCGCGACGTGTACGCCGTATGCCTCAGCACGCAGGTGGGCTGCGCCGTTAATTGCGACTTCTGCGCGACCGGTAAGCTGGGCTTCAAACGCAACCTGACGGTGGCCGAAATTGTCGAACAGCTTATCTACGTCCGGCACGATTCCGGTGCGAACGTGCGCAACATTGTATTTATGGGACAAGGCGAGCCGCTGCTGAACTACGACAACCTGATGCAGGCCACGCGGGTGATCAACCACTCCGCGGAAATTGGGATGCGCCACATTACGATCTCGACTTCAGGGATCATCCCGGCCATTGATCGCCTGGCGGAAGAGAAGCTCCAGTTAACGTTGGCCGTTTCCCTCCATGCGCCGGATGATGAAACCCGCCTGAAATTTATGCCTATCAACAAGAAGTATCCCGTCAAGGAACTGGTGAATGCTTTGCATCGCTATGTGGACAAAACCGGCCGTCGCGTCACGATTGAATACATTCTGCTCGCGGGCGTCAACGACACCAAGGCGCATGCCGACCGCTTAAACGACCTACTGCGAACGCTACACTGCAATATTAATCTGATTCCCTACAACCCCATTGGGGAGCAGTACGGCTATGAGCGCCCCTCCAGGGACCAGGTTCTCTCCTTCCGAGATTGGCTGATGCAGGGGCCGCATAAAGTTACGGTTCGCATCGAGCGCGGCACGGATATTGCCGCTGCCTGCGGCCAATTGCAAAACAAAAACCTGCTCGCCGCCCAGCCCGCATAACCTTAAAGCGCGCATCCAGGTGTTAAATGTGCGGCATGCTGTCCCACCCGTCCGACTTTTTCGGAGCTTCTTAAAATAAGATTTTTTTGCACGGCCGCCTATGGACTTTTCCGGGGGATAGGTTAACGTTTGTTCATAACTGTTTTGACATCCGTTTGGCTTGGACTAACATGGGAAGGTCTTTTTCAAACCGTCTTAACCGTTGATGGTTTAGCACAGGAATTGATTGTTTGAAGGGAAAGCAGGATTATTCAATGGCGAATATCAGTTTGATTAAACCCGGCAGCAACCCGTTTCAGCAGCAAATTAAGAAATCACCCGCAATAAATTACAGCGGCTATGCCGTGCTTGCGCTCATCGGCTTACTCTTGCTGGTTCTGCTGAACCAGCAACTCACGATCGTCCGCCTTCAGCACGAGATGAAAATACTGGCCGCACAGAAGCATGAAACCCGTATCTCTTCGATTGAGAAAGAACTTATCGAACTCGGCATCCGGGTTGGTGAACTTCCGCAAGCGGATATCACCGCAGTTAATTAACGACCCGTAGATATAGCTAACCTCGGTTGGTACGAAGTTTAGCAACCCCCTTGTTTTATGTTTTTCGGGCAGGATCATCAGCCCCGTTAACCCTTAGTGTAATAGATGTACATACGCGAACCAGTGATTTGTCCCCAATCCGCAATGCTCACGGTTCCATCAGGATTACAATAACCCATTCGGCTTTCGGATGACTCGAATACCCCTGCATCCACGTTGAATTGATCCAAAGTGCGTGCCACAAATCGAACGATCACATTCTGCGTGTCTTTTAGCAAGGGCACTAATCGATCATCCCAAATGGGCTTCTCTGCCGTCGTTGCATTGCGGAGGCGGCTCATTCGACCTTCTATTACAGCCAACTCCCTGCGCTGTGTTTCGTTGAGCGGAATCCGCTCTATTTCGGTGTTATCACCTTGGATCACAACCAGGTCACCGCTGCCGAGGTCGAACGTCTGCTCCCTGGAACACCCTTTTTGAGGGGACAAGCTGGTTTGGGGATCCGCATAAACCTCAATCGTTCCTTCTTTTCCGGACTGATTGGCATCGGTTCTGACCACAATCCCGGAGAATCGGGTTTGCGCACTCAACGACTGAATTCCATTCATGGCAATTTCCTCTGCAACACACGCTTTAATCAAACCCCTCAAGCCATGGAATTGCCTGGACGCTAGGACTTACCCTTTCGTATAATACATTTCCATGCAAGGTTCTTTTGTCACTTCCCTATATGGGGGCTTACTGTCATCATCGCCTTGCCCTGGATAGAGATTGACTAGCTTCACTTCAGTGGACTCAAATAAACCCATATCAATGCGCACCCGCTCTAGGACACGGGCAACAAACCGGCCAACTACAATGCTAAGCTTGTCCGTGTAGCTTAAAATAGCCTGATCGTCGTCAAGGTCTAACAGACGTGCGTATTTCATTCGTTCCTCTAACACTCTCAACTCCCTTCTTTCGCGCTCGGAAAGCAGCACTTTGTTGATGGGCTCATCCTCTTCAGCTCCGGTAATGACGACCAAATCACCCGAATCCAGGTCAATATCCATTCCGGAGTGAGACTTCATTCCTCTCACCGGACTGGAAAACAACGAAATTGAGGCAAGGGGTTCTCGGGGGTTATCCCAAAAGTGAGTGACAACAATCCCTGAGAATCGAGGTTTAGTGACGCTAATAGGCTGAATATCCATACCCTTGACACTTCCTCCAAAAAGACACAACTGCAATAAAAAACGATGAAGCATCAAAGTTGCCCTAACCATTAGCCATCAGGACACGATGAAAACGCATTCGAGTAATTGAAAGGATTATGCCTCGACCTTTTGAGGAACCTCAACCTCGTGCTGGCCGTGGGAGTGGATTTCCTTCAGCAGTTTGTCCTGGAAGGTATCGAATGGCAGAGCGCCCAAATCCCCACGGCTGCGGGAGCGAACAGCCACCGAACCGGACTCGGTTTCCTTATCGCCCAGGATGAGCATGTAGGGGTGCTTGGCCAACTGGGCATCGCGGATTTTGTGCCCGATGCCCTCATTACGCTCATCCACTTCGGCGCGAACGCCCAGGTTAATCAAGGCCTTGGCATAGGCATGGGCCTGCTCGGTATGGCGATCGGCAATGGGCAGGATGGCAACCTGCACCGGCGAAAGCCAAGTCGGGAAAGCGCCGGCATAATGCTCAATCAACGTACCGACAAAGCGCTCCATACTCCCAAAAATAACGCGGTGCAGCATAACCGGCGTTTTATGGGAACCATCCGCGTCCTGGTACTTCAAGCCGAATCGGATGGGGAAGTTAAAATCCAGCTGAACCGTGGCGCACTGCCATGTCCGGCCGATGGCGTCCTTCAGCTTGAAATCGATTTTGGGGCCATAAAATGCGCCATCCCCTTCGTTAATTTCATATTCCAGCCCGTAGCTTTCCATCGCGTCCCGCAGGCCATTTTCGGCGCGCTCCCAGTTTTCCAGTTCGCCCACATATTCTTCGGGGCGGGTGGAGAGTTCCACGGTAAATGTCATGCCAAACAGCTTCAGGGTGTCATCAATAAACTGGATGATGCCTTTGATCTCCTCCGTCAGCTGATCCGGGCGGCAGAACAGGTGGGCGTCATCCTGGGTAAATCCGCGCACACGGGTCAGTCCATGCATCACACCGGACTTCTCGTAACGGTAAACCGTGCCCAGCTCGCCAATCCGCAACGGCAGGTCGCGGTAACTGCGCAACTGAGAGCGGTAGATCAAGACGTGGAAGGGGCAGTTCATCGGCTTAAGGATATAATCCTGTTCCTCAACCTTCAGGGTAAACATGTTTTCCATGTAAAAGCCGGTGTGCCCGGAAATGTCCCACAAGTCCTTCTTCGCGATATGCGGGCAATAAACCAGGTGATAGCCGCGCTTATGATGCTCCTTGCGCCAGTAGTTTTCCAGCTCCTCGCGCACAATGCTCATGTTGGGGTGCCAGAGGATCAGCCCCGGCCCCACTTCATCCTCAATGCTGTAGAGGTCGAGTTGCTTGGCAATTCGCCGGTGGTCCCGTTTTTCAGCTTCAGCCCGCTGGTGCAGGAAGGCTTCCAGGTCTTTCTTGTCGAAAAACGACGTTGCATAAACCCGTTGAAGCATCTCCCGCTTCTCGTCGCCTTTCCAGTAAGCGCCGGCCAGGCTGAGCAGCTTGAAAGCCTTAATAAAACCCGTATTAGGCAGGTGCGGGCCGCGACAAAAGTCGCTCCAGACGTCCTGGCCATTTTTATCCACGCAGTAGTACAAGGTGGGGTTGTCGTCTCGATACTGGTTCAGGTTCTCGGCCTTGTACTTTTCCCCTTCGGCCATAAACTCTTCCAGCTTGCGATCCACGTCCTCAACGTTACGACGGACGAAGACCTGTCCTTCGTTGACAATGCGGCTCATTTCGGCCTCAATCTTTTCCAGGTCGTCCGGAGTCAGCTTATGGTTGGGAATGTCAAAATCATAGTAAAAGCCGGTTTCAATCGCCGGGCCATTGGCAATCTTAGCGCCCGGAAAAACGCGTTGCACGGCTTGCGCCAGGATGTGCGCGGAGGAGTGCCGCAAAACTTCCAGCGCCTCCGGATCCTTGGCCGTCAGGATGCGGATGCGGTCGTTATCCGACAGGGGAGTTGTCAAATCACGGACTTCATCATTGAGGACGATCGCAACCGAATCCTTTGCCAGGCGGGGGCCGATGGCTTGCGCCAGGTCATAGCCGGTCGAGCCTTCAGGGAGTTCCCTATAACTGCCATCGGGGAGTTGAACGCGGATATTACTCATTGTCACGTGATTTCCAATTTATTAACTAACACCTCATGCCCATTATCGTTGAAACCCGCTTTGGAATCCAGCGCCGGGTTTCACTAAATCCTGGGCCATCTTGCGTTCCACGGCCCGCTGCGATAAAAAGAAAGCCCGCTCCGTCATGAGGATGCCATACAGATGGTCAATCTCATGCTGCACGATAATGGACAGCGGGAAGTCAAAGGTTTCCTCAACCGGCTTACCGTAACGATCCTGCGCTTCAATGGTTATATTTGCAGCACGGCGCGTTAAGACCAGCCTCCACGGCATACTGCTGCACAGCTCCAGATACCCTGCAATGCCTTGGCGCTTGATGATTTTAGGATTCACCAGAACCATGGTTTCATCTCCAAGCGCAATAACAGCAATCTGCTGGCTAATACCAACCTGGGGTGCTGCCAGTGCAACACCCAGCTTGTTTTTTCGCAGTGTTGCCAGCATATCATCAATCAAGCCTTGGGTTTCTTCCCCAAAATCGGTTACCTTCAAAGCCCGTTGATGTAGAACAGGCGCCTTGGGATCCCGAATAATTTCCCTGGCCTGTGCCTTTCGACTTGAAAACAGGGCTCGGTCTGCCAGATTCAGCTTGAGCGGCGCTGTTTGTCTGAAACGCGCATTCATTCTATCGGATTGATAAGGCTTTAAGTCGGAAAACCTGATGCTGATCACCGGATGCATGCTTTCATTCCGCTTTCATTCTCTCAATAAAAGCGGTGAAAAATCGGGATTGCCTAAACGCTACCCCTTGCGATAAATCGAAAGGATGGGTACGCCGGTTTTCCGCTCCAGAAGGCCCTCAATGGTGTCGGCAGTTTCCGGATCCACGGTTCGCAGGGCCACCGTAGGGTAATCAGCCTGGCCGGTATGGTTGCCGCGGCTATCAACGTTCCATTCCAGCGGATAGGGGCGCTTGGGTGTATTTAATTGCACCTCGTCCGGCCCAATTCTTCGAATCAACTCCGCCAGGGCATCCACCTCCTTGAGGTTGGTGGGCATAAACATCGTCTGGATGGAAACCTTGCCTGAATACCGGCTCTTAAAGGCGATGGCACCTTGCACAATCTTTTCCAGCGTGACGCCGGCAACCGGACGGTTCATCTGCTTCAACCCGGTTTCCGTGGCGGCATCCAACTTAATGGAAACTTGGTCCGCCGCCATTAAGTCGTCCTGCACTTCGGGCTGATGCAATAACGTCCCATTGGTTAGCACCATAACCGGTTTTTGCGTAAATGCCTTAATCTTGCGGATGGCTTCGCCGCAGTTAAGGGCCAGGGTAGGTTCGCCGCTGCCGCTAAAGGTAATGATATCCGCCTGTTGCCAGTTGCTCCGCTCCAAGTCCGCCATCACCTCTTCCGTCGAAACGAAATAGCGGCGCTCCATTGTCTTGTCCTGGATATCGCCCAACTGGCAGTAGATGCAGTTAAAGGAGCAGGTCGAGACATCACGGATCAGGTCAATCCCCAGGGATTGGCCAAAGCGCCAAGAAGCCACCGGGCCGTAAACGGTTGAGACATGCGGCTCGAACACTGGCCGGTTTTCTTGCTTGTCTTCCATCATCGACATGGACATGGTGGCTTTCCTCGGTTTCCTACGCAAATTGTAGCGCGTCATCAACCGGAAAAAAACCCATGCGCACCCTGTTTTTTTACAATCGAACCCAATTGGATGCGATACAGCCAACCAACGAACGCTTTACTCTATGGCGTGTTACTTGTACAGTGTCCTGGAATCGTTCATATGTGATTCCATTCCCTGCGAAAAATCTGTATTCATAATCGAATGATAACCAGGCCATGCAAATCCGACCGACTTCATCACCGCGTTTTGGCGCTGTATTAACCCTTACCGGCCCGGACCGGATGGGCGTTGAAGCGATGGGCCAATCCGTGTACAAGGCATTGGAAAAACCGCGTAAGGCAAAAAATAGCCCGCATAATTTGGAAGAGAATCAGCTTGCCAGGGCTATCACCAAGGTCCGCAAGGCGCTTGGAACTTTGAAGGATTATGTGCAGTTCCTAGCAATTGGCCAAGGGGCAGGTCGGACGGAAGAGGGCATTCTCGACAGTGCGAAACTACATCCTTCCATGAAATTACAGGAGCGCTATTTCCCCACACTCCCTGAGGCGGTTGATCAGCAGCTCTCCGCAATGATTAAAGAGGAGATTCAGGCTATTGGAGATAACGCACAAGGTATCAACCATGTCACCGCACTTTGTTGATCACGGGCTTTCCGATTTTCAAGGCTCCTGGCAGGCCTTTGTCACCAATGGCACCAATGCTGCCGCAACTGTTGCCTTAAACAGACGGTTTGATGAAATGAGCCAGGCCGCCCAACGTGCCGGAATTTCCTACGCGCAGTTTTACGCTGCCGCTAAAGCAGCGTATGGTGCAACTTTAAATGCTGAGTATCCGCAATATCTTACAATCGACGTTGCGGACACCAACGTTAAACTACCCTTACAGACCTAAAGTGATCTTTGCTTATTCGTTCTATCCGATTTGTGAAAATCGGAACAGGCTAATGAGAATCCGCTGGTTTGCCTGACTCGTCAACTTTTGCACTTCCACCCGCAGGATCTTCCCTGGTTCCAAGGACTTTTTCAATCTGCTGTTGCATCATTAACGGGTCGCCAACCAGCACGTTACCGTTCAACAGCAACGTGGGCGTAGCCCGAACCCCGATGTAGCGCCCCAGGTACTGATCCTGGCGCACCTTAAGCCGGGTTTGATGGAGGGATAGGCACTGTTTAAAAGCGGCTCTATCCAAGCCCAGCTTTCGGGCATAGGTGTTGAACAGCTCATATTGCAGATCGCTCTGGTTTTCAAACAGCATATCCCGGTATTCATCGAATTTGCCCTGGCGGCGCGCGCACTCCGAAGCTTCCGCCGCGGCAAAGGCATGCTTGTGCCTGGGTAACGGAAAGTGAACCATTTGAATATCCAGCCTGTCGCCGTAATGCTCTTGCCACTCTTTGAGAATTACTTCCATATCGCGACAATAGGGGCATTCAAAATCGGAGAAAACCATGAGCCTGGCCTGCTCCTTGTTCTCGGGGTAAAGGCGCTGGATCTGGTTCTGGCCTGTTTTGCTGACCCGCCGGAGCATGCGGAACTCCTGGTCAAACGTCACCGGGTTCACGTCGCTGGGCATTGCCTGGCTGGCAATGTATCGGTTGAGGGCGGGGTTTATCACCACATAAAACGAGTCGGTTGGGGAGCCGAGCATGGCCTGCAACAATTGCGATGTTGCGGAGTCCTTATCGATTACCTTGGTTTTCAGCCCGTAGAATTCGGCACGCTGGCGCACCTGTGGCACCGTTTCGGAGACAAAGACCACCAGCTCACGGGTATCTTCGCGGCGGTCATCCGACATGCCGGACTGGCAGCCGAAACCGAAAAGTAACAAGCCTGACAATAAAACCGAGCCCAAGAGGGACTGCCGAACTCTCATTTTCCAAAGCGCTCCATCGCTCACCGATATCAACCTTATCATATCTTAAATTTCACAATCCATTAAGCGTTGGCTAAATAGGAGCTGGAATTGACGTAGGTTCTCTTCACCAAATCGCAGTACTGATTGCCAACGGATTGCCGGTTGCCCAGCCCACCTGCTTGATCTAGACTATTTTACTGCATTGTTTGGAGGAGAGGCTGATTATGAACCAACCTGCGCGTCATCTCACATCGATTAAGGCCGATAGTTTTACAGAGTCCGTTATTCGAGAAATGTCCCGACTTGCGGCGCGTTACGAAGCCGTAAACCTGGCGCAGGGGTTCCCGGACTTTCCATGTCCGCACGAGTTGAAAGAAGCTGCCTGCCAGGCCATTATGGAGGATATCAACCAGTACGCCATTACCTGGGGTGCGCGGGACTTTCGCCAGGCCATTGCAGAGAAGAACAGCCGCTACCTGGGCATGCAGATTGACCCTGAAACCAACATTACCGTAACCTGTGGCGCGACAGAAGCCATGGCTGCCGCCATGCTCGCGACAATTGACCCGGGTGATGAAGTCATCGTGTTTGAGCCTTACTATGAAAACTACGGCCCGGATGCGATCCTGGCCGGCGCTGTGCCGCATTATGTTACGCTGCATCCACCAAACTGGACGTTTGACGAGGCCGAACTCGCCAAGGCCTTTAACCCCAAGACCAAGGGCATTATCATTAACACGCCGCACAACCCCACGGGCAAAGTTTTTACCCGCAGCGAGCTGGAAACGATTGCGAACCTCTGCCAGAAATGGGGCGTGATTGCCTTTACCGACGAGATTTACGAACACATTCTGTACGATGGGGCACAGCACGTGGCACTTGGCTCCCTGCCCGGAATGGAAGACCTGACCGTGACGATTAACGGACTATCCAAAACCTACAGTGTTACGGGCTGGCGGGTGGGCACCATTATTGCTTCTGCGGAGCTGACCTCCGCCATTCGCAAGGTCCACGACTTCCTGACCGTGGGTGCGCCTGCGCCATTGCAACGGGCGGGCACCGTTGCAATGCAATTACCGCAGAGCTATTACGATTATCTGGCTCAAACTTACGCGGAAAAGCGCGATACCATGCTGCGCATCCTGGATGAGGCCGGGCTGAAATACTTTAAACCCCAAGGGGCCTATTACGTCTTCTGCGATATTTCGGATTTCGGCTACGGCTCCGATCTGGAGTTTACCAACTACCTCATCAAGGATATTGGCGTGGCCGTTGTGCCGGGCTCCAGCTTCTTCCGCCGCTCGGATATCGGGCATCAGTATATTCGCTTCTGCTTCAGCAAAAAGCCGGAAACCCTGGAGGCCGCACGTCATCGCTTGCTTAAGCTGAGAGACAGCGTCCGCCTGGGCCGGTAGGCTTCGCTTCTACCCTTCCGATAAGCATTCCTTATCCACATGTTAATGTTTTATCATTTTATATCGACAAAAATTCAACTTGGTGCTTACATGGTGGACGTATTTTAATGGAGGGAAACGGATGAGAGTGCAAGGTATTCACGCGTGGCCGATGCAAATGGCCTTAAACCGTGCAGGACGTTTCAAATCAGGATCAGATCCGCAGGAAAACCCTGCGGCGCGTCAAGCCAGGGTGTTGGATAACTTGAGTTACGCCAGTCATTTACTACTAGTCGGTATGGCGGGTGTCGATCCCGCGTATCTGTCATATGGTTCCGGTACCTGGCGCGATCCCATTGGGCCGATACGACGCGAACCCGAACGAGAGGAGCCGGCAAAGCCCCACCGCCGTGAGCGCAAAAATTGATGAGTAACCTGTTCACTAACCGGCTGTCCTAACCCGGGCGTGGGGTTTTAGCCTGTTAGCGCGCTTTTCTAGCCACTTAACTCTACAAAAAATTGCCGCCAACATTGATAATACTCAGTAAGCGTCAATGTAAGAAGCAATGATGAAGAGGAGTTGCGACGAATGACATCATTTCTTGGGATACGGTGGGATGAATGGTTCGCAATGGCCATGTTATTTGTAACCGTTGGCCTGCCTATTTTCTTTTTGGTGATGAGCTTGCGGCGGGGACACCTTAACGATCCGGATTGCAGCAAGTACGAGATGTTCAATACCGATGAGGATTACAACGCCAACGAAATGCCGGATCTCCCGGCAACCTGCCGTCCGCGGACGATGCAAAAGCGCCCCTGGTGGAATGCAGTAAACACCAGTTGGGTTTGGGTCACGCTGGGCATCGGTGTGGTATGGGCCGCCATTATGATTGGGGCTTTTATCGCCAGCTTTGGGTTTAAGGACTTGCGGGCCGCGTTACCGCTTTAACAGGTTCAGGGGCTGGCCTATCTGCTGTGTCTGTTCTTTCAACAAATCGGCAAACGGAACAGTTTCCCAGGTATCGGAACCATTGATGATAATATCGTTCAAGGCGACAGAGGATTGCAGCAACCTTGTCGCCTCTGTTCTGTAGAGGTCGGGATCCGTTTCTCCCAGCAAAGCCAACCAGTAAAGCTGTCCCGCGGGCGAAGCATGATTCAGCTGGCCCAAAATATCATCCCTGGTTAACTGCTGCGTCTTGAGACGCATAAAGGCACGGTAGTTCTTATGCATTCCGTTGGGGTTCCGTGAAAACTCGGAGTCGAGAAAAATATATTCGGAAGACTCATTGATCAAATCCCTGGCCTCTTCCACGGCTAACTCCTGGTAGTCTGGCCATGGCATAAAGTAGGGCCGGTAAAAGTAATCGGAGCCTTCAAAACCCAGCCGTGTATCGCGAAACATGAGAATGACCAGGCCATAATGGGCATTGGTGAGTACTTTAATGGGCGTCAGCAAAATCTGCGTGTTGTCATAGCGGTTTTCAATCACGTCAAACGGCACGGGCTCTGCCTTGGGGCGCACCACAATCCGAAAAGGAACCGGCTTCATTGCCTCCTGGCTGAGCGCGGTAATGTCCTTGTGGTAGCGTGGGTTTGGCTGGCTGTTTACAAGAATTTCCCAGGGTTGCTCGCCGCCCAGGATAAACTGGTAGCGCTGCCTGTCGGGGAAGGGTTGCCCCTCCATCGCATCCGGAATCAAGCGTCCTTCCTCGTCCTTAATCTTGACCGGTTCCGGCGAGAAAGGAGCTGCGTCCCAATTAATGGCATGCAGGTTGTGTTTCTTCCGAAACGCCGCCTGCTGAGACGCGCAATTCGCCTTGGGCTGCTCTTCGTTAACTTCCCCCAACGCAATCTGCTCAATCTTGATCGGTTCCCACTGGTTGCGGGCATACAGGCGCAACTCGCATCGGGCAAAGCCGCTGCCGTCATCCACCCATGTTTCCGCAACACCCAACTGCTTCAGATCTTGAGAAACGCCGATAAGTTGGAAATCGGATTGCAACAAAGCCCAGGAGGGGCTTAGCAGTTGCAGCGAAATAAGGCCCAGTAACAACGGAACGATCGATAAACGCATCAGCGGCTCTCCACAGTGATCACTGTTTCAACTATACACCAACAGCGACCCGTTGGCTTGCCGGGCTCAAGCGGCCAGCTTAATCGGGATGCCTTACAGGCCGCTCTCTGCCGTGGAGTTCATTCACTTAAGCTCAAAGGCCTCATGAATTTTCAGTTTGACACAGCCCCGGATGCGGTATAATTTAACATAGGTGAGCCGCTCACCGGACTTCTTTTTATGGAGAGGTGGCTGAGTGGACGAAAGCGGCTTCCTGCTAAGAAGTTGTCCGGGCTTAAACCTGGACCGTGGGTTCGAATCCCACCCTCTCCGAATGAAAGACCCCGTTTTATCGAAACGGGGTCTTTCATTTTTAAGGATGAAAAGATCTTCATATTTCTTTAAGAATTATCATCAAAAAATTTAATACTGTTTTTATATTTTTAGAGAAAGATGGAAGGAGAAGTTCGGATGTTTGGATCGGTTAACTACCCAATGCAACCCCGCTATAACGCTATCCCAATTGTGGACGCGAACAGTATTTCCCCGAATGCCGGGCGTTTGGCTGATCAATATTTAAATGGCCCGCATTGGGGCAGCCAAACCCAGTCACAATTCCAGCATCTCCAATGGGGCTATCAGCAGGCTATCCAGAATGATAGTCGTGATAACGGCGTCATTGACGGCAGCATTATGTTTAACATCCCACAATTCAAAAATATGCCGCTCAACCGGATGCAGGACAATGCTGCCGTCCACGTGGAAATCGCCCGACGCGACTTGATGGACGACAACCAGCTAAATGGCAGTATCTTCCAAAAAGCCTATTTTCAAGCTCAAATGCAGCGCGAACAGCAAACCGCGCAAGTCGCCCGCATGGGAGGCAGCCCGATTCCGCAATACGGCTTTAACCCCATGATGCTTCATAAGACCGAGTTTGAAAGCATCCTATCCGGCGCGGACATGGCCGATAACGGCAGGATGGACGGATTCATCAATCGCAACAGCCTGTCCCGGTTTAACGACGTTATTTCAACCCGGATTAACTTCCTTCAGCAAAATGCCCAGCAGCTCCCAAATGACGTCTACAGCATGAATATGCCAGCTTATACGCGCTTACGCCAGGGAATCGATTTTGTACAGGATCACTTCAGCAAAATGAGCGGCTTTGACGGCAACAACCAGAACATCAGCCTAGAGGATTGGGCCCAGGTCAACCAGCTCGATCCAGGGGCGTACATAACGCCAAACAGCTTCCGATATTTACCACCGGAAGCTGCATATGGCAATAATCGCGTTGTATTGAATTAACGCTTGGAGAACTGAGGCCGTTTACGGGCACGGTGTAAACCGTACTTCTTCCGTTCCTTCACGCGGGGATCGCGGGTCAGATAGCCTTCATCACGCAAGGCTTTGGATTGCTCCGGCATCATTTCAATCAGGGCGCGGGCAATACCCAAACGGATAGCGCCAGCCTGTCCGGCTTTTCCACCGCCGTGAGCCTTAACGAGTACATCATAGCGTTCTTTCACGCCAGCGCTAACCAGCGGTTGCTGGGCATGAATGACGAGCGATTGACGCAGGCCGAAGTACTCCTCGGCAGTCTGATTATTAACCAGGAGTTTTCCAGTCCCTTTAATAACGCGTACACGCGCAACAGCAGTCTTACGGCGACCTGTACCACGAGTACCTTGTTGTGGATAAGCCATCTTACTTCACAACCTCCAATTCACGATAGGGTTCCGGCTTTTGTGCTTGATGCGGATGCTCGGCGCCAGCGTATACATGCAGCTTTTTAATCAAGTCTCTGCCTAAACGGTTGTGCGGGATCATGCCCCAAACCGCTTTTTCAATCACCTTTTCCGGGGACTTGGCAAGCAGGTCTTCGAAGTTGATAACCTTGAGATGGCCAAGATAGCCGGTATGGTGATAATACTTTTTGTCGGTTCTCTTTTTGCCGCTCACCTGAATGCCTTTGGCGTTGATGACGATGACAAAATCACCCGTATCAACGTGTGGGGTGTATTCCGGTTTGTGCTTGCCGCGAAGCAGAGTGGCAACGATGGTTGCGAGACGTCCGAGAGTTTGGCCTTCGGCGTCCACAACAATCCACTTGCGCTCAACTTCAAGAGGCTTTGCAGAGTATGTTTTCATGACTGCTGGACTCCTGTACTCGTTGTTTTAAAGTTGTAACATAAACATCATTTTTAAAAAAGTCCCACGGTTTTGGGTAATTCACCGCCATCAGGCAAAGCCCTTCGGGTTTGGCAGTGGGCCCGGCGTATTGCCGGTCGGCACGCCCCAGGATCTCCGGGATGTCCTCAGGGGAAAGGCTGGATCCGGTGCCGACTTCAATCAGCGTACCCACAATATTACGCACCATTTTATAGATAAAACGGTTGGCGACAACATCATACACGATATCCGCCCCGTCCTGGTAGACATGGCTTTGAATGACATGGCACAAATCGTTGGAAATCTCGGTGCGTGGGCATTTAAAGCTTGTAAACAACTGCTCGCCTAAAAAATACCGGGCCGCGCGCTGCATCCGGTCAACATCCAATGGCCTGGGAACCCAAGCTGCATCCGGGCGTTTCCATACGGAGCGGTGCCGTTGGTTGAAAATCCGGTACTGATACCAGCGCCATTCCGGCGATAGCATCGCGTGGAAGTCAAAATCCCCGGTAATATGGTAATCCTTGACGGAAATTTCATGAGGAAGGACGGCATTCAGCCCGGCAAGCACATCCGGGATCTGACCAAGCGCATCAAGGGCAGTATCAAAATGAACCACCTGCCCCTTTGCATGCACTCCTGCATCCGTACGGCCAGAGAACACAAGCGGCCCATGGGCCACATTCAACTTTGCCAATGCATCCGCCAATGCTGCCTGAACCGTGTAAGATCGCGGCTGCACCTGGCTGCCGGAAAAAGCCGGGCCATAATAATCAAGCAGCAGGACAACGCGCTGCTGCTTAAGATTATCTTGGGTTGAATCAAGGGATGCGCTCATTGTGAGGAAAGGGTTAAGCTTCCTCGGCGGCGGTGAACTGGATCAACGCCATCGGAGCGGCATCGCCACGACGGGGCGGAACCTTGATTACCCGTGTATAGCCACCCTGACGACCGTCGAACTTGGGTGCGAGGTTGGTAAACAACTTGCGCAATACCGTTTCAGGGATGGTTTTGCCGGAATCCAGCGTAACCACGTTACCGGTCGGGTGATTGTAGATGAGCCTGGATGCCATGCGCATTGCGTGGACATCACCGCGCTTACCCAATGTAATCAGGTGATCCGCGATTTCCTTCAATGCTTTCGCACGGGCCAGAGTGGTAACAATTTCATCATTTTTGATAAAACTGGTTGCCAACGTGCGCATCAAGGCATTACGTTGATCTGCCGGTTTTGATAGATGATGTCTTTTACGTTTATGTCGCATAACGCCATTCCTTAGGATCGTAATTAATGAATAATAATCTCTTCTTCCGGGTTCGGCTTGAGATCAAGGCCGAAGGCGCGGAGCCGCTCAATCACCTCATCAGCGGACTTCTTCCCGAAGTTCTTGATGTTAAGCAGATCGTTCTCGGATTTGTTCAACAGTTCGCTGATGCTGCCGATGTTGGCGCGCTTCAAGCAGTTAAACGCACGAACGGACAGCTCAAGATCTTCGATGGTGATGTTGGGAGCCTTGGTTTCCTCTTGGGCTTCCTCAACCTGGGGTTGGGCCACCAGCTTGGGAATACCGGAGAGAGAGGCAAGCGGTACAAAATGTTCAATCAGCAGGTTTGCGGCGCGGCTGAGTGCTTCGGCTACTTCAATGCTGCCGTTGGACCATACTTCTAAAATCAGTTTGTCATAGTCCGTTCTTTGTCCAACCCGGGTATCCTCAACAGTATAGGCCACACGGCGAATCGGCATGAATACCGCGTCCATCGGCAACATATCCACCGGCATGTTGGGGGTGGAGGTTGCAGGCACATAGCCTTTGCCGGTTTCAACCGTCAGATCGGCGTGGAAGCTTCCCCCTTCGGAAAGGGTGCAGATCAGGCGATCAGGGTTGATAATGCGAACATCGGAGGGCAGGTTGATGTCGCCGGCGTATACAGGGCCCGGTCTGTCGGCATCAATCCGAAGATACTGGGTTTCTTCGGACAAATTCTTCAGCACGATGCCTTTGAGGTTGAGGATAACATCCATCACATCCTCTTTTACGCCGGGGATGGTCGTAAATTCGTGGCTGATGCCTTCGATACGGACGGAAGTAATGGCGGCGCCAGGCAAACTGGAGAGCAGGACACGACGGAGGGAATTACCCAAGGTCGTACCATAGCCTCTTTCCAGGGGCTCGATGACAAACTTGCCGTAAATCGAACCATCGGAGTCGGTCGTGGTATTGACGCACTTGATATTTAATTGGTGCTCCATGCGGTTTATTAAACTCCTCTATCAATGGATTTTCTGATATTCGTCCGGACGTTCAGAATAATAACCAAGGGTTTAGCGTGAGTAGTATTCAACAATCAGCGCTTCCTTGATGGTGTGATCAATGTCTTCGCGCTCTGCACGGGCCATCACTCGGATTGCGAGGTTGTCTTTATCAACATCCATCCAGCGCGGCGGGGTCGACATCAACGTGATGCCTTCGGTCAGGCTCTTGATCAGGGTGGTACTCTTGTCACGAACGGTGATCATATCGAACCGGGCCGGCCGCAACAGGGCGCCGAGGCGCCGCGGGGTTCGCTGACGATCCGGTTCGATCCTG
>CALAJO010000030.1 GCA_937922745.1 uncultured cyanobacterium | reverse complement strand
CCTTCCTCGCTTTTGTTTGGGAAGATGAGGCTCGATTAACGCCCACTCTGTGTCTGATAAATTCTTCCAACCCATCCCTATTCGCCTCCAACTCTCAATCACAACCACAGCATCTTATCAGAAAATTACCGGATGAGTTCTAGGTTCTCACAGATATCAGATTCAATGGCAGCTCGAATTTCTGAAGTTTTGTCGGTATGAGCTGACATTTTAAACAGGCTTTCTCCAGCCCTGGCACGCAGCCATAGAGGTATCTGGTCATTGCTAAAGACTTTTTCCATTATGGTCGCCACTAAATGCGTATAATTGTCAGGCGGTGTTTGAAATTCTAAGGTTTCCGCCTGTTCCAATAAATTTTCAATATCTTTTCCTGCTTGAGTTTGTGAAGGATCTTCTGGATCCAAAGGTGCATTGAAATTAGAAATTAAGGCACCAGCCATAACATTGGACTGATGTGCTTGCCCAAAACGCGTTTTAAACACATCTTGATGCATATTAACCGACTGTATAACAGGTGAATAAAACCTGGAAACCTGGCTTGACTGCAATAATACACGATTTGTAGACTGTCCCTGATTGAAGCCACCAATAGAGGTTATCCTATTCATAATCTTCTCCATAGTTGTATATCTACATCTAAAAAAAAGCATGTAGTAAAATTGCTATGGAAAAAGATATTGCCTATTGATTCGATTCGATATCGCCGCCAAAGCGCTTCATAAAGTCGGAAGGCTTGACGTCCTTCACAAACTCCTTGAATGCCTCGGCTTCGGCTTCATCCCGCGCTTGATCGGTAGAGATCGTGCCATCAGCTACAACATTGGCCGTGGCAAAAATGGTGGCGTTTGCACGTAAAGCCAGTGCAATGGCATCCGAGGGGCGGGAGTCCACAATCTGCTCCGTGCCGCTTTCATCTTCCAAAAAGATGCTGGCATAATACGTATCCGAATTGAGATCGTTGATTTCAATCCGCTTAATCTGAAAGCCCAACTGGCTGAGCATGTTAAACATAAGGTCATGCGTCATCGGGCGGGCCGATTTAATGTTTTCCAACTGGCGAATGATTGCGCTGGCTTCTGCCGTGCCAATCCAAATGGGTAATGCCCTTCGATTTTCAGCGTCATTGAGGACAACGATAGGCGTACCGGTGCGGGTATCCAACGCAATCCCCATGACAAACAATTCGATCATCGTCAAGATAGAACTAGAGCCTCAAACTTAATTTGCTACGGTAGGAACATTATAGCTTATACAATATCCTTTCCAAAGGGATTTTCATCCGCTTAGTGATTGATTTCGCTACCCGTTTCCCTCTTGGCGTCCAGGGGGCCCAGGCGTTCATCAATCGGGTAGAAGCGGAAAACCGCCCGGCCAATAACGCGATCTTTCGGCAAAAATTGCCAATAGCGGCTATCGGCGCTATGGTTCCGATTGTCGCCCATCATGTAGTAATGCCCTTCGGGGATTTCGATTGGGCCGCAATAGTTGATAAAGGTGCAGCTATTGGCGACTTCGTTGATATAAGGCTCATTCAACCTCACACCGTTAATATAAACCGCATCACCCGGCTTCACGTCCAGCGTCTCACCAGGGAGGCCGACCACGCGCTTGATAAAGGCCGTATCAATCCGGCTCTCCTTATCGTATAAAATACCGGAGAATCCGGTGAGCCGAAGAAAAACGCTCCAGGGATCCTGTTTGAGGATGGCTTCCGGCTCCGGCGGGTAAAACACCAGGATGTCGCCGCGTTGAGGCGCCCTCGTCCATTGGGACACTTTCTCTACCACGATTCGGTCGCCAATTTGCAACGTGGGAAGCATGGACTCGGACGGAATCAAGCGGAACTCCCCTAACCCCTGTTTAATCAGGATAACGAGAACCAAAACCACAAAAACAACTTCAATGGTTTCTCGCAGGCAATACAAGGCCATGCGGATGGGGCTGCCCGCATCCACCTTGCGAGAAGCCGCTTGAAGCTTATCGTGGGTAAGGCTGCTTCGGTCAAATGTTGCTTTGACCAACGGATCGGGGGATTGCAGCAGCACCTGTAACAGATGTTCAATCTCAACCCGTGGTTTTCTTTTCTGGTTTCCATCAGCCTTGGCCATTTCCACGGCTTGCTCGATGGCATTGGACTCCAATTGATATTCCTGGTGGTTCGCCAACTCTTCCTTAAAAATCTTCTCCAATCGCCGCGGCGCGATGCCGGCACGCTTTAACAAGGCATCCTGGCGGGTAAACAACCGATTTACTTTAAGGAGCCCCTGTAACAGGTTGCGATCCTTGAGCTTGGCTTGTTTATTGCGCTGGGCAATCTTGTTGCCCTGATGCAAGACTTCCTGGACTTCTTCGCTGAGAGGGATAGCGGTTTTCGTTTTTGTCTCTGTCATTTGTAGGGAGGATAACATAAAAAAGACTCATGATGCTAAACAGGTTGAGCAGACTCAAAAGGAAGATGATCCGGAAAAGCCTTTCGCCTTGATTATACCTTTTCAGCTACTGCGGAGGTAGTCCCAAGGCGGATTACTCGATCAGCTGAACCGCGTTATTCCCTTTAAGGCGCGCTTCATCCACGGCTTTTTGGGCCTTGGTCATAAAGTCCGAGGCATTGGCAATGTCTTCGGAAAGCCCTACCAGGCCGATGCTTAACTCCAGGTTTAACGGGGTATTTTCCCACGCGGGCGGATGGGAGAGGATGGTTTGCTTGATACGCTCCAGCGGCAACATGGCTGCTTCCACAGGTGTATTGGAAAACAGCGCCAGAATCTTTCGGCCACCATCCCGCGCCAGGATATCCACGTTGCGAACAGCCTGCAAGGCCTGGCCGGAAATGTTTTTCAACACCTGGTCTCCGACTTCGTGACCACAGGCCGCATTCAGCTCCCGTAAATTATCGATGCTGACAACCGCAAGCGATAGTGGCGTGTTATATCGCTTGGCCTGACGGATCTCCCGCGACACACACCAGAGAAAATGCTGGTGTGTATAAAGCCCGGTCAGCGGATCGCTCAGGCTCAACATTTCCGCCTCGCTGTAATAACGCCGGATGCGCATTAAGGCGCTTAACTCCTGCTGAAGCAGGGTGAATGGAAAAATTAACTGGTAATTAATTTTTTTGCGGTTGTAAAACACCAACGCGCCCACCAGGTGCTTTTCCACGAAGAACGGGAAAATCGAGCGATACTTGAGCGTAATTGTTTTACCGGGGCCATTGTTATGGATTCGGGGCATAACCTCGTGGCGATGGCTGCTAAAAGCCCAGGGCTCCGTGGTTTGTTTGGCCAGTTCATCAAACACTTCCGCAGTCCAGGTTTCCAGCTGGTAATCTTTCACTTCCAGGTCGTGGGCAATATGGTACGTCATCAACCGTGGTTCGCGGTTCTTATCGCTAAAAAAGATCCCGGCCACATCGTAATCCAGAACATTTTCCAACAGGCTGAAGAACATATGGTGAAGCAGGTTTTTGTTGGAGGTTAACTCAAACAGTTTTCGGAAACCTTTCATAATGGTTTCCTCGGTAATGGCTTGGTCGTAAAGCTGAACCATACGGTTTAAGGCCTGTACCTGTACCGATTCTTGTTGCAGCAGTTGCAAATCCTGGGTTTCCGTATGGTCAAGCCCGCCAAAAACCGTCATCAGGCGTTTAAGTTCGGCAGTAAAGTTGCCGTTTAACGTCTTTTCCTCAATAAAGGCGTCCGCAATCAGGGTCAGTTCTGTAAAACGCTCGTACTCCTTATTATCCTGGGTAATCAGGATGATAGGAACCTTGGCAATGGAGGGATCATGCTTTAAAACGCGGCAAATCTGCAATCCGCTGATGTCGGGCAGAATGGCGTCAATCAGGATAAGCGCCGGCGGACATTGATAAATGCGGTTGAGTCCCTGGACGCCGGAGTCCACAATTTCCAATGCAACCGGGAGCGTTTCCTCACGGATTATGCTGCTAATGCGCTTCTCCAGCGGCTTGCGAGAAGTCATCAGGAATATGCTTTTTTCGGATTGACTCTGGAAAACCACTGGGGCGGTCTCGCTCAAATCCCGTCACTAACCCTTTATTATAATGGAAGTTCCTGCATCCGTTGCCGTTCCCTGCCAGAATCAACTGTTTACATGAGCATCATTGTCTGAAAATAAATGGTGGACAAGAAAAAGTACAATACGGACTGATTAATATACGAATTATAGTTATAATTATAAACAGATTAAAAAATGGAAAGATTTACGCTTTTACCTAGAACTCATCCGGTAATTCTCTTCAGAATCAGAACGGCAGAAGCGAGTTGCCAAAAGGCTTCATAGAACTTGGCATATCGTTCATAGCGGATTTCCAATTTTCTAAATTTTCCCATCCAGGCAAACGTCCGTTCGACAAC
>CALAJO010000029.1 GCA_937922745.1 uncultured cyanobacterium | reverse complement strand
CACCAAAAAGTCGACCTCGCGCCTATCTTACAGAAATTGCGCTTCGGGTTAACCTCCTTGCTATTGCCTATATTTAATAAAAAACAACGAAAAGGCCGAAATTGTCCGGCTTAAGGTAAAACTATGTAAAATGGGCGTTATAACAGCAAAAGAGCCCGATTACATTTTGCAATAATCGCTTGTGGATAGGATTTTAAAGGTTTTCTTAATACAAGATATCCGGTTTATCGGCGGTTGAGGTTGATAAACTCCTTATGGGAGAGGAAGCGGATGAGGACATTCACCATGCTCGCTAACGGGATGGCAAAAAGAATGCCGAACAACCCACCCCCCTTGGCGCAGATAAGGATTGAGACAATAACCACGACGGGATGCAGCCCCATTACCTGCCCTAACACCCTGGGGGCAACCACGTTATCCTTAATCACCTGATAAATATAGACCAATGCCATGACCATGAGCAGTTTAATGGGGTTAATGAACAATAAAACCAAAATGCCGGGCAAAAAGCCAAGCCAAGTGCCAACGACCGGCAAAATCTCCGCGACTGCGAAGAAAGCCCCGAGGAAAAAAGCATAAGGCACATCAAACAGGGAGTAGATGATGATCATGTAAATTCCGGTGGCAATCCCCAGCATAACCTGGCCCTTAATGAAACCAAACATCACCATATGCACGTTGGAGAGGAGATAGTCCGCGGTGACTTGGGTATTTAGCGGCAGCATCCGGACAAACCCTTCCTTCAGGTTTTTGCCATCCAGCAAAAAGTAAAATACCAGCACCATGCCGGTTAGTGTATAGATAAACCCTGCCAATGTACTAGTTACAAGGGTTACGACGCTTTGGAAGGTGCCGCCCAGATGCCGTTTAAAGTAATTATTGACATGCTGGGACGTACTCAAAATCTTCTCGCGAACCACCTGCTTTTCGGTGGGGGTGAGCTGGGCTTGTGGTTTATCGGGGGCGGTTTCCTGGTCAATCATTCGCTCTTGCGGCTTGGAAAGCTCCCCACGGGAACGCAAAGCGGCCACTTCCTTGTGGAAATAATCTTCCGCAATGCGCTGGCTCATCACCCAATCTTCCACCTGATGAATGTATTGGGGAAAAGCCAGTGAAAACTGGTTAAGCTGCGTAATCGCCACCGGCATAAACCGCACACTCACCACCAATGTGGTTAAAAGAAAAGCCAGGTACACCAAGAGGATGGACAATGCCCTGGAAGTGGGTGTATGGGCAATCCGGCTGGGCCACTGGAGCCTGGTTGCCCGAGAGAGGAGAACCAAAAGGCGTTGGATACCACTGGAAACCAGGTTGACCGGCGCTAGCAGGATATAGGCAAACATTAGCGCCAATCCGAAGACCACGACAATGATGTTAAAAAAGCCGGCCAGTTGTAAGATGCCCCAAAAAATGAGGCCCCACGCCAAAAGCCCAACCCCTGTCTTGAAAAATTTATCCAGCGTCGATGAGGATTCGTTCACTAAAATTCACGTCCCAGCGCTCTCTCTGACCTCATTGTATCATTGGATGGGGCGTTTAACGCGTTTAAACCCCTCTGTATCCTACAAGCAGTCGAGGGTGTCCGGCGTAATCCCGCAATACCTCTGCGCCCATTCCCTGGCTTTCGCAGAATGCGGCAAGCGCCTCTGCCTGGCCCAGACCCATCTCGAAGATAAAGGCGGCATTGGCAGAAAGATGCGCTTGGGTTTGCTCAATCAATTCCCTATAAAATACAATGGGATCCGATGTTTTCGTAAACAAAGCCAGATGCGGCTCTTGAAGGACCTCCGGGGCTAGTGTGGCTGCATCATCCGGTGCAATATAGGGCGGGTTGGATAAAATCAGGTCAAAGGAGTTGCCGTTCAAGGGCTCAAACCAGGAACCCTGCTTGAAACAAATCTCTGTTTGATGCGTTTCGGCATTCCCTTTGGCAATGGCTAAGGCGTCATCAGAGATATCGACGGCAGTGATGTCCAGCTGCGGTCGGTGATACTTGAGTGCGATTGGAATGCACCCGGAACCCGTCCCCAAATCCAAGATGCGCTGATATCCTTGTGTATCGCAGAGACGGATTGCCTTCTCCACCAGCAGTTCCGTCTCTGGCCGGGGAATCAGCACGGCAGGGCTGACTTGAAATGAAAGCCCGTAAAACGTGGCCTCTCCCAGCAGGTATTGAATGGGGGTTCGCTCGACAATGCGTTGCTTGACCACAAGTTGAAGCCGCTCAAAATCCGCATTGTAATTAATGGTTTCCTGGGGATGGGTAAAGAGCCTGGCAGCCGGAATCCCAAGAATATGCAATATAAACCAGTTACGCTCTGCGGTTCGCTGCGTTGCATCCGGGATGATGACAGACAGCTCGCTATCCAGCCATTGCTTCAACTCGGAAAGCTTCATTGTGGTGTAAGCTGTGTCACTGGCACAGGGTAGGTTTCCAGGTGATTCTGAACCGCCTGTCGGATCATCAGGCCGGATAAATCCGTACGACAGCGGTTATGTCCGCAAACTTTCGGCACGCACGGGCGACACGTCAACTGCGAGTTAAAAACAGGCGTAAAGTGCCCGTGATAGGGATAAGGCCGCCACTGTCTCTCATTCGTCGGGCCATAAATGGCGATAATATGAGGCACCTGGGCAGCAGTAGCCATATGGATAGGCGCAGAGTCCAGACTCAATAACAGATTCACCTGCTTCATCAACGCAAAGCTTTCCCTTAACGTAGTTTCTCCACAGAGGTTGATTAATGGTAAATGCCCCTGCGCGGCAACCTGATCATAAAAGGCGCTATCCGCCTGGCTTCCCATCGCGATAAGTTGATAACCGCTTTGTTGAAGATACTGTAAAGCCGGGATAAACTGAGCCGGTGTCATGGCCTTTTCCCTGGAAGCGCTGGTTCCATGGAACACGGCCATTGGCTTTCGTGTATCCATCTGGTAAGCCGTGAAAAGAGACTGGACATGACGCTCATCATCCGGTGTTGACCATAAGGCCAAGCTCCGATCAAATGTGTTTACATCTAGCGCTAGTGGTTTTAAGACGTTCAAGTAAGTTTCAACCTGGGGAATATCCGTATCAACAGGCGGGAAGGAAACGGCATGATCCAGGAACCATCCCCACCGGCGATAATTCAGCGGCGGGAAAAACCGTTGCTCATCATATCCCACCAAGGTTTTAACGCCGGCCAACTTCAGCACGGCAGCCTGTGTCATGCTACGCCGCAGGAGAAAGCCCAGATCATACTGCCGGGAGCGGATCATGCGATGAAGCTGGCCTTTCGACTTCGGCTCCACCAAGATGTCGTCCACAAAGGGGCAAAACTGGAAGAGATTCACCAGATGGCCCGCAACCAGGATATCAACCTGCGCATCCGGATAACTTTGTTTCAACGCCCGCAGCAGGGGAACCGTAAGGATACCATCCCCGATAAAGCGTAACGGAACCACCAATATGCGCTTAGGAGATAAGGCCGCCTTCATTATGCCCTGGCCTTTAACCGGCGAACCAGCCTGAAGCCGCGGTAAACCCCATAAAGCAACAAGGGAATGACTATCCATTTTACTAACGGCAAGCTTAGGGCCAGCTTCATAAAATGGCCGCTCCAGCTCAGAGCGGTGTAAACCAAAATCCCAATAAATAGAATTTTCAAAGCGCTGTGTTTCAAAGCCGCATTCAGATAAGGAGAGCGACTCTCCTGCTGCAATGCCAGCCGCCGGTCATATTGCTTGCGCTGTATAGGGTCAGACAGGATGCGATAGGCCTCGTTCAACGCTTGCGTCCGTTGCGTGGCAAACTGCTTGTAGTTGGAATGGAACTGATCCGGATGATATTGTTGAATGAGCGTATAGTAGGCCTTCTTCAAGACCTCTGGGCTCGCGTTGGGCGATACTTCAAGCAGCTCATAATAATTGGGCATGTAAACGCCTCGGCATTGTTTATCCACATCTGTTCCATGGGATTATACCGCTTCATTAAAATAGATTAAACCGTTGTCCAATAGTCTGTAGGAACCACAAGCTTTACAATAGGTTCATAGACAGAACAGTTGGTCAACGGTTTATATCTTAAAACTTACATTCCTACCGACGACGGGTAAAAAATTCCGGGTTATTGGCCTTTCCGGCATTCACCACCTCGTAATGGAGGTGAGGGCCGGTAGAGCGGCCAGTGCTGCCGACCTTGGCAATCACATCGCCTTGAGAAACGTGCTGACCGACGCGAACCAGCAACTTGGAGCAATGACCATACTTGGTCTTGGTGCCATTGCCATGGTCAATCACGACGAGTTGGCCATAAGCCCCTTGCCAGCCGGAGAAAATCACTTTCCCATCACCTGCGGCCATAATAGGGGTTCCTGTCGGCGCGGAAATATCCGTGCCTTGATGCATCCTGCCCCAACGCATGCCATAACGGGAGGATACCTGCCCGCCTCTCATCGGCCATAAAAGGCTGCGGCTGCTGATTTTAGAATTGGGAGGCGTGAGGGCGCGGGTGGCCATAGCGACTTTTTCTACAGGAACCGGAGGCTCACCATTATCAACCGCAGACTCAAGAACCGGCATGGGCGGGATGACCACTTTCCGAACCACGGATTCCGCCGGGGACATTTGATCTGGAACCGGGCTGCCAAACATCTCTTCCAAATAATTGTCGGTCGTAAATGCCCGCGCAACAAGGACAGGGGCTTTCTTTTCCACAGCCTGAACCGGTTTGTCTAAAACAGTTGTGTTGACGCTCGGCATGTCAACATTGGCGAGTGCGAAACCACTGAAGGTTAATAAAGATAAAGTGGCTAAGGTCAGATTTGCTTTCGTGAATTTGTGATTCGTTGTGATGTAACTCTCAACTCTTCGTTTCCAACTCACTACCTCTTCTCCAATTGCTTTCACTACTTGGGCTTGTGACCAAAGTGGCCGGTCGAAGCGCCCCTTCGATTTCAGTGGTGCCACTGTCCTCTCCTGAGCCTGACTCTGACTTTGGGGGAGTTTAGCAGAAACCTCTGGTAAACTCAACTAAATTTTAAAACCGTGTGGATGAGCGACTATCCAGCTTTTAGGACTTTATTTCTCTGCTTCCGCTATATAGGACTTGGCAAACCTCCTGCTTGGGGATATGCTGGTCAGAATTAGTAGTATACACCTTTACAAGGTGATTATACGGACTTAACAATTTCTTAATATTTGAGTATTGTAAACCACTTTTCACAAAAAGGCGAGTTTTGACAAATGGTTCTTTTAGGCGTCAATATCGATCATGTGGCAACCCTAAGAAACGCTCGTGGCGGGCAGGAGCCCGATATTGTACAGGCGGCGCTTTGCGCAGAACGCCATGGCGCGGACGGAATAACCATCCATTTGAGGGAGGATCGTCGGCATATTAAGGATGCCGATGTTCGTCAAATTCAATCCGTCATCCAAACCCGGCTCAACCTGGAAATGGCCGCCACGCCTGAAATGATCGAGATTGCGCGTGAAGTAAAACCGTATATGGTCACCCTGGTTCCGGAGCGACGGGAAGAATTAACCACCGAGGGCGGCCTGGATGTCGTACGACTAAAGGATTCCCTTACGCGCTCCGTTTCAGCCCTGACCGAGGCTGGAATAAAAGTAAGTCTATTTGTCGATCCATCAATAGAGCAGTTAAACGCCTGTAAAGCCGTTGGGGCTCCCGTGGTTGAATTGCATACGGGTGAATACGCCAATGCGGCCATTATTAACCCTGAGAATGCAAAGCCCTCCCTGGAGCAATTGTTTGTTGCCGCCCGCTATTGTCAGGAAATCGGCCTGGAATTAAATGCAGGGCACGGCCTGACTTATGAAAACGTTGGTCCGGTAGTCGCTTTGCCAGGTTTGATTGAACTCAACATTGGACACAACATTGTTGCCAATGCCATCTTTATGGGCCTTGGCCCAGCCGTCGCCAAAATGAAAGCCCTTTTGGCCTAGCATCACTCAATACAGCGTATTCTATGGTCGACAACAGCCAAATAGATCTATCCTTATAAACCATTGACAAACGGCATGTTATAAATTTTTTGCTTGAAAATTCGGCATCGCTCCCGTAAAGTTTCAAGTAACAGTAAACATGTCAGGCTGTTTTCAGTATAATTTTGGTGTGTCTGATAGCGTGTTTGCATTTGGCTCCCGTTGTCGTGTTTTCCCTCGCATTTAACCTGGAGGTTGACCATCGTGTCAGGAAGTTTGAATATTCTGGTCTTGATTAAGCAAGTACCAGACACCAGTTCCAAGGCCGGTTTAAATCCGGATGGAACGATTGACCGGGCGAAGGCAAAGCGGATGTTGAATCCGTTTGACCGCTTTGCGTTACAAGCCGCCCTGCACAGTAAAAAGGTAACAAACGGCAAGGTCACCGCCTTATCTATGGGGCCGCCGCCTGCCGTGGAAATCCTGCTGGAAGCCATTGAGCATGGCGTGGATAAAGGATTTCTTTTATCCGATCGCCGTTTGGCCGCCTCCGATACGCTGGCAACCGCTTATGCCCTGCATAAGGTTATCCAGCATCTAGGGCCGTTTGATTTGATTTTCACCGGCCTGCAAACCACGGATGGCGATACGGCCCAGGTCGGCCCGCAAATTGCGGAGCGTCTGAACCTGCCTCAGGTCACGTATTGCGAAGACTTTTCCATTGAAGGCGGCAAACTTCACGCCCGCCGTATTGTGGAAGGTGGTCATCAAACCGTTGTGAGCGAGTTCCCGGCGCTGGTTACGGTTGCCAATGCTTACCATCATTTGGAATACAAAACCATTCGCGGGGCGCGCCTAGTGCAGGAGTTGCAACGCAACGAAGAATTAAAAGCGCAGTATATTCAAACTATCACGCTGGATGACGTTGGGGCTGACCCAGAGTTATGCGGCCTCAAGGGCTCCCCTACCATCGTTGCGCACACCGACAAAGTAGGCCAGATTGGCGGACGCTGTGTGATGCACCAGGGCAAGTCCATCGAGATGCTTGTGAATGAAATCGCCGCCGGCACAAATATCAAGGAGTTTGTAAGGCAATGACCGAAGAAGCAAAAACACCCCCTGTGGTTCCAATTAATGCCAACCAGCCCATCGGCGAAGTGTTGGTTTTTGCCGAACAGATCCTGGGCCAGTTACAGCCTGTTGGCTTAGAGTTGCTGGGCGCGGGCCGTGATCTTGCCAATAAACTGGAGCGCCCGCTGACTGCAATTGTGCTGGGCCATAACCTGGGTGATATCCCCAAGACATTGATTGCTTATGGCGCAGACAAGGTATATGTCGCCGATCATCCTGATTTGGAACAATATAGAACATTGCCGTATCGCAGGGTCATCTGCAACTGGCTGGAACAAATGCCTGTTGAACCGCACACCATGCTGCTCGGCTCCACAACTACGGGCCGTGATCTTGCGCCCCGGATTGCCGCCCATTTTAAAACCGGCTTGACCGCGGATACTACCGAACTGGATGTGGGTGATTACGAGCATAAAGGGGGCGCGGATCCCAGTAAGATTGGTTTATATGCCAACTGTCTTTATGCCATTCGTCCCAGCTTTGGCGAAAGCTTGAAAGCCCGTATCCTGGGGCCGTGGAAGAACCCGCAGATGGCAACGACCCGTCCTGGCGTTATGATTCCGCTGAAGCCGGATTGGGAACGCCAAGGTGAAATCGTTCAGATTCCGGTTGAGCTGGATCCGACGGATTACCGCCTCGTCGTGAAAGAAACCTTTCAGGAAGTGAAAAAGGGTGTCAACCTGGCCGATGCCGACGTGATTGTGAGCGGCGGCTACGGGATGGCGAACGCCGAAGGGTTTGAGCTATTGCGGCAACTGGCCGACTGCTTTGAAAATGCCGCTGTAGGCGCCTCCCGCAAGGCCGTGGACGTAGGCTGGATTCCTTACATTCACCAGATTGGGCAGACCGGTAAGACTGTTCGCCCCAAGGTTTACATTGCCTGCGGTATTTCCGGCGCCATCCAGCACCGGGTCGGGATGCAAAACGCGGATCTGATCATTGCGGTGAATAAAGACCCGGATGCGCCTATCTTTAAGTTTGCCCATCACGGCATTGTTGGCGATGTTTATCAGGTTGTGCCCGAAATGATTCGCCAACTGAAACAGAACCAGTCTGCAACCACCAAGGAGGTATCGTCCGTTGTCTGATATGGATAAAATCAAATACAACTTGTTACTGGTGGGCGGCAGCAGCTCGAATCTGGCGCTTGCGCACCGATTGATCGCGTTGGCCAAAGCAAGCGGCCAGCAATTGTCCATTGCCATCCTGGAAAAGGGCCGTGAATTTGGAAGCCACATTGTCAGTGGCGCGGTTTCCAATCCGCATGTCATTAAAAAACTGTTTCCGGATTACATGGAAAACGGCTTCCCGATTGAAGGTGTTTGTACCGAAAGCTTCTTCAGTGTTATGGGTGCTTACAAAAAATGGGATGCCCCGCGGAACCTGATGCCGGCCGAGTTTAAAAAGGAAGGCTATCTGATCCTGACACTGAGCAACGTGATTGGTTGGATGGCAAACCGCCTGAAAGAAGAAGTCAAGGATATTCCCAATGTGACCATTGATTTCTTTCCCGGCTTCTCGGCGCACGAAGTGATTTATGACGGCAGCCGCGTTATGGGCGTGCGGGTCAGCCATACGGAAAATCCGATGGATGACTACATTTATGCCGATGTCACGGTTTTCGGGGACAAAGGCTTTCTTTCGCAGGACGTGTTGAAGAATTTTGATCTTCGCAAGAATGCGCAACTTTGGTCTGTTGGGGTTAAGGAACTCTGGGAGATCCCCCAAGACCTGAGCAACAAGGTTTGGCACACCATGGGTTATCCGGTGCTGGATGGCACCTTTGGTGGTGGCTTTGTCTACGGGATGAAGAATAACCGCCTAACGATCGGTTTAATCCTGAGCCTCGACAGCCCCAACCCGGATATCAATCCGCAGCAGCGCTTGCAGGACTTCAAGAAACACCCGTGGATTCAGAGCCTAATCCAGGAAGGCCGCCTGATCAAGTACGGCGCTGCCCTGTTGCCGGAAGGGGGTTACTATTCCCTGCCCGAAAAGTTTGCCGTGGACGGGGCAATTATCGTTGGGGACGCGTTAGGAACGCTGAACCAGCGAACGCTCTCCGGCGTGGACATGGCAATGGAATGCGGCTACCAGGCAGCAGAAGTGCTGATTGAAGCTTTCCGCGACGGTGATTATTCGCAGGCGAAGCTTAACCAGTTCCAAAAACGCCTGAACAATACTTTTGTCATCAAAGATCTTTACGAGAGCCGGTATTTCCGTCAGGCCTTCAACGAGAACCCCCGCTTGCTGAACAGCTACTTGCCCACGGTGGCGAAGGCCGTCGATGATGGTAATCCGATGGTGGGCATGCTCAAAGTCGGTTTGTCCAACCCGTTCCGGGCCCCGTTTGATGGTTTGCGCGTCCTGAGTTTGTTTAGCGGCACAAAGGATATTGGCCCGGTTCGGTACAAGAAATGCCACGAGCATATCCAACCCGATTTTCAGGCACCGGCTATGCAAAACGGCCAACCTTTCAATAAGGACACGATTTATTCCCGCGAAGACGCTGTGTTTTATGCCAATACGCGTTACCACGAAGGGAACATGCACATCGACGAGTTTGAGGCGACGACGTGTATGCGCTGTATTTCCCGATACAGTGATCAAGGCAAACTACCACCTTGCGTCAACGATTGTACGGCCGAAGTCCATCGCGTGGACGAGATTGATAATGTCCGCAAGCACGGGATGTCCCTGGAAAACTGCATCCAGTGCCGCACCTGCGAAATTGTCTGTCCTGAGGAAAACCTGCGCGTCAACCCAACCGCGCAAGGCTCCGGGCCGGATTTCGCCGGTTTATAATCAGTCAAAATCTCCAACAAAAAAGCAGCGACATTTCATCGCTGCTTTTTTCCTTTCTCTTAATTTGCCACCAAAATCAATAAACTTACTGGGTCCGAATACCTACGCGGTAGTTGCGTAACAGTTGGTCGAACTCGCCACCCTGCACGATTTGGATGGCCCGCTGGTAGGATGCCACATTGGGAACTGCACCACTCGGGCTGTTCGGCGAGTTGTTCTGGAAGTCAAAAATCTGTTGCAGCCAGGCTTGGCGGATTTGTGGGTTGGGCTCTTCGTTGAGGGCCTTAATGACGCCACCAATGGATTGGACATCAAAAACGCCTGCACCGGGAGCATTGGCCAGATCAGAACGGCCCCATTGGATGAGGAGGTTTTTGAGCGCGGCATTATCATATTTGCCCACCACGCCGGTCAGTTCGCCTCGATAAACAGCGGCGACCTTCGCCAGGATTTCGGCTTCCGGAGTAAACTGGGTGTTCATCGCCCTGGAAATATTATCTGCAAGCTGGTTCGGATTTTTGCCGGGCCCATTCACTGCATCCAACCCTAATGCAAAGGCTTTAAACTGGCCGACATACACCGCAGCGGTCGCCGCGTCAAACTCCCTGGGGCCCGCGGTTGCAAACCGGGAACCGGGCGTCGCGTAGCGGCCCTCCACAAATTCGGAGTGGAAATCCGTTCCGCCCTTGGTTGTTGCAAGCAGATAGTTTACAATATCGTCCTTGCCAATATTTTGGCTAATGCCATCCGTGGCGGGGACTAAAGGTTGTTGCCCGTTTGCTGCCGGTTGGCCGCCCAGTTTCTGGGAAACCATTTGGAACAGTTGGGGAATCAAAAACTGCGTAAAGATCTGCATCAACAGCGTCATGCCATCGGGCACTTGCTGGGCATTAATATTGGCTGCCTGAGTTTGCGGTTGGGAAAAAATATTAAAGTTGGTTGCCGGTGCGGTTAAGCCTTGCAAAGCCGGACTGCCCACAGTGTTAAAACTGGCTGTTGCCCCATACGGTGATAAATTTTGATTGAAGCTGACAGGCATTCTCTTCTCTCTTCTCTTTAAAAATTCGCTTTTGAAACGCAAATTCGACTTGAATTAATAAAAACAAACTAATGAGCCAAGTTGCTCGTATACTAAGGCGTGTTTTACATTTGTTTTCAAAAAAAGGTGTCCTGTTTTGCGTTTTCCGGCTACAACCTACTGAAAACACTGCCCTTCACAATTCAAAAGAAATTATTAAGATGGCAGACAGAACGGTAGTGCCTGTTTAGAGAACCCTTGATAACTAAATCGTGTTTACTGACAAACCACGCCATATCTCTGAAACAATGGCAAATTGCCCCGCCTACCCTCATTACCCTATAGGAAGAGGATTTTTTGCATCGCCTCCCGGCGCAATTCCTAGCAATGGGCGGTAATCTCGTATATAATACATTGCGATAACAGCATGTTTCTGTTCTCATAATTGCGTATTTTAGTAACCAGAGGATGAATAAGTTCTTCGCATGAAGCCACCACAAAATCCATCTCAAAACCCCTCCCAGTCTGCCGCCAAAGGCCCCCAACTGCTTACCGAAAAGATCAGGGCCCGGGAAGTCCGGCTCCTCTCGGAAGATGAGGCCTTTGGTATCGTAAGCCGTGAAGAAGCCGAGCGTATGGCTGAAGAGCGCGGTTTAGACCTGATTGTGATGAGCTTGGATTCCTCCCCGCCGGTTGTCAAGATGATGGACTTCGGCAAATACAAGTTTGAAAAGGAAAAAAAGGCCCGCGAAGCCAAGAAAAAGCAGCACACTGTTGATGTAAAAGAAATCAAGATGGGCGTGCGCATTGATACGCATGATTATGAAGTGAAGATGAATAAGGCCCATGGTTTCCTGGAGAGCGGCCACAAGCTGAAAGTAACCATTCGTCTCCGGGGGCGCGAGATGCAGCATCCAAATTTAGCCTTTGACCTGGCAAACAAGTTTGTTGTAGACTTACAAGACGTCGGTTCTGCGGAGTCTCCCCCCAGGCTTGAAGGCAGACAGATTGTTATATTGCTTAGTCCCGGAAAAAAGAAATAAAAAGAGCGATTCTTTTTAGCAGGAGTTCAGTGGATCAATGCCTAAGAATAAAATGAAAACCCATAAGGCAGGCGCTAAGCGCTACAGGCTTACCGGTTCCGGCAAGCTGGTACGCGGGCAAGCCGGACGGGGTCACCTTAATTCCAAGAAATCTTCCGCCCGGAAAAGACGTCTGGAAGGAATGGTTGAAATGTATACCGGTAATGCGACAAAAGTACTGGTAGAGATTCCCTATTTGAAGTACATTCATAAATAAGTACAGCGATCGCTTGAAATAGAGGTTTATTCATAATGTCTCGTGTCAAACGTGGAAATGTTTTAAGAAAACGTCACCGCAAAATCCTCAAGTTGGCCAAAGGTTTCCGCGGAACCCGCAGCAAACTGTTTACCGTTGCCAACCAGGCGGTGATGAAAGCGTTGAAATACGCTTACCGGGATAGACGCAACAAGAAACGCGATTTTCGCCGTCTGTGGATCGCCCGTATTAACGCGGCCTCCCGGATCGAAGGGCTTTCTTACAGCCAGTTTATGTTTGGCCTTAAATGCGCCAACATCGACGTGAACCGTAAGTTCCTGGCCGATATCGCTGTTCGTGACAAAGCCGCGTTTGCCAAAATTGCCCAGGAAGCTAAAAAAGCCCTCCCTGCGGTTTAATTCAAACACAAATTCTTTAAAAAGACGCCTTTTGAGAAGGCGTCTTTTTTGTTACCAAACCATCGGGACTACTGCTGTGGTCTGCACAGCAGGAAGCGGAGGCGGCACAAATGGCGATTTATGAGCAAGCCACCCCTCCGTAAGATAGCGTTTTTTCTGATGATCATTTCGGCCGCCTTCGACAAAAGGGCTTCTCTGCTTAAGAGGCGGCTTAGGTTGTTTGGCTTTTTCTTCCATCGAACGGGTTTGGTATATCCAAACTTCGTGTTCCGTCCCCAATTGTGGGATATAAACCCGTAGGACTTCGTCATTTGCGGCGTTGTAGCTGATATCATCGATGTAACCGAAGATACTTCCTTTATGATTGGGAAAAATGTGCTTTCGGCGATGCTTCTCATCTGTTAAGGCTTCAGGATGGCACATAATCAGCAAATCCACATCCTCGGGCATTTGATCCTTCGGTCGATTAGAATACTCCGAACCATGCTGGAGCCAAGCTTTTACAGGCCTGTCTTTTTCAAAGTCGTAAAGCTCGACCAGCCTGGGCCGTGCATAATCTGGGTGATTGCAATCGAAGAAGGATGCAATGTTACCTTTGAGCAGCGCAAAGCGCTTTTCAGTATCAGAGGCTTGCCTGAGATACTCATCCCGGTAAGGGCCGCCTGGTAATTTTATGCCAAAGCGGGCCGTGTCACTATTTTGTCGTACCGATGTAGCGATTGCATTTGGATGATTAAACCGGGGTGGTTGCACCTTCAGCATAATTAAGGCCCTAGCGTGAATAATGCTTTTTAAAAACGGCTCAAGCGATTATTTTGACTAAATTAAAGCTTTCAGCTTAATAATAACAAAGGGAATTGTTTTTCCAGCGTCCGAATCATTTTTTATGCACGATAGAGCATTGCAAGACAGCGGGCCGCTTTGGTGGTAGAATTACGGCGTCAGGCCGGTAACATCACGATAGTAGGAAGGAATACGATGAAACTGTTTATTGATAGCGCCAATTTGGATGAGATTCGCGACGCCGCATCCTGGGGAACCATCTCTGGCGTGACGACCAACCCCACCCTCCTTGCCAAGGATAACCACGGGGATGTCCAAAAGGTTATCCAGGAGATTGCCGGCCTCGTTCCCAACGGCCCTATCAGTGTGGAAGTGGTTTCTGAAGACGCCAAGGGCATGATTGAAGAAGGCGTGAAGTTTTCCAAGTGGGCAGAGAACATTGCCGTTAAAGTCCCGATGACGAAAGAAGGCATGAAGGCCGTACGCTACTTTACCGATAACGGCATCGACACGAATGTTACCCTAGTTTTTTCGGCCAACCAGGCGTTACTTGCCGCCGCCGCCGGCGCCACGTTTATCAGCTCCTTTGTGGGCCGTGTGGATGACATCGGGTTCGACGGCATGGGCATTATCGAAGAAGTGGCCAATATTATCGGCATTCATGCTATGGATAGCCAGGTTTTGGCAGCCAGCATTCGCCATCCGCTGCATGTTACCCAGGCTGCAACCGCCGGGGCGGATATTGCAACCATTCCCTACAAGGTATTGCAACAAATGTACCTGCACCCGCTCACGGAGAAAGGTGTTGCCGCCTTCAAAGCCGACTGGGACAAACTGCAATCCGGCATGCTGGCCGTTTAATCGCCAGGAGTAAAGCTGATGATTGAACGGTATACGTTACCCGAAATGGGCGCGCTCTGGAGCCAGGAAGCCCGTTACCAGACCTGGCTGGAAGTGGAGCTGGTTGTGCTGGAAGTGCAGGAAACTTTGGGTTATGTGCCTGCCGGTGTGTCCCAGGACGTGCGTGCCAAAGCCCGCTTTGATGTCGACCGGATTAACACGATTGAGGCCGAAGTCAAGCACGATATCATTGCGTTTCTCACCTCGGTCAACGAATTTGTCGGAGAAAACGGGCGTTATATCCATATGGGGATGACCAGCTCCGACCTGATTGATACGGCCCTGGCCCTTCAACTTGGCAAAGCCGGCCAAATGATCCTCGATCGACTGGATACGTTAACCCAAACCATATGGGAGCAAGCCTGCAAACACAAGCACACCCCAACCATTGGGCGTTCCCACGGCATCCATGCCGAGCCGACTACCTTTGGCTTGAAGCTCCTGGTTTGGTACGACGAACTGCTGCGCCATCGCAAGCGATTGGAAGCCAGCATCGAAGGGTTGCGCTATGGAATGGTTAGCGGTCCGGTTGGCACCTATAGCGCCATTGACCCTGAAGTCGAGCGGTTGACGTGTGAAAAGCTGGATCTGAAGCCCGCCAATGTGTCTACCCAAATTATCCAGCGAGATCTACACGCGGCCTTCCTGTCGGATCTGGCGCTTCTCGCCAGCTCAATGGAAAAGTTTGCCGTGGAAATCCGCCATCTTCAGCGCTCCGAAGTATTGGAAGTGGAGGAGCCCTTTACCAAAGGGCAAAAAGGGTCTTCTGCCATGCCTCACAAGCGCAATCCGGTAGGCAGCGAGAACATCACCGGCTTGGCCCGGCTGGTTCGCTCCTACGCCTTGCCGATGATGGAAAACATTGCGCTCTGGCACGAGCGGGATATCAGTCACAGCTCGGTCGAGCGGGTTGTGCTGCCCGATGCGACTATCCTGATGGATTACATGCTGGCCCGATTTACCGGCATTATTAAAGACTTGCAAGTGTACCCGGAGAACATGGCCAGAAATATGCAGCTAAAGGGCGGAATCGTATTCTCGCAACAGGTCTTGCTGGCCTTGATCCAAAAAGGACTGACCCGCGAGGAGGCTTATCTCATTGTGCAGCGCAACGCGCATGCCGCCTGGCAAGCCCCCGAAGGCAACTTTCGCAGCAATTTGCTGAACGACCCGGAAGTGACCCAGCGATTAGAGAAAACCGATATCGCCGAGTGCTTCGATGTTGCTCGGATGTTGCAGCATGCCGATCGGATCTTTGCCCGGTTTGAAGCGCCGCAATCGGCCAAAATGGCCCACGCTGTGCCGGCATAGCCCACGAGGATGTCCAGTTTGAACAGACCGCCGCTTAAACAGGGGCGGTTTTGTTTTTAAACCACTAGACCAACGCCTAATACATCCTAGTCGGATGGCCAGCAGGTTGTAGAAAGTTAACGGATTTAGCCCCGCTTAAAACCTTGCTAAACTAGGATAACAAAGGGATGAATGCTTTTGGGGCAAGCGTCCATGAGAAGAGAAAACGGTATTCGAAATATCCTGCCAGGCGTTTGCCTTTTAGGGACTGTATTATTAGGGCAGGCCAATGCCCAGGATAATACCGTGGAAGTGATTATAGGAGAGACGGACTCCGCATCCGTTTCCCTTATCAACACTTCCGATGCGGAAAGCCCGGCCTACCTTTTTCACGTTCTTAACTTAAGGCCGCAAACCGTACTGTTCTTGATTGACAGCTTGGACGTTGAACAAGCGATCAACCCGTTATCGGTCAGAACGTTTACGGTTCAGGCCGTTACACCGCCATCAGAGTTTCGGCTGTCCACTCAAGCCGGTGAAGATGTCATCGCGCAAGATTTGTCTCAATCCGCAATCCTAGGCACACGGGAAGCCATTACAGCAGAAACCGAGGAAATTCAGGACAAGTCGCCCATGATTCGTGGGTATTGGTAAATTAAGAAGGGGCTCAATATTATGAAAACCGTGTTGTTCAGCACAATAACCGCCATGATGCTTTTGGCCGGCACAACATCTTTACCGGTTTGGGCCATCGCCACCCAGGATACCCACGTGGAGATTGATGTTTCCGAGAAGCGCGTTAAAGTCTTCTCCGGAAGCAGCATGATTGAGTCCTATCCATTCCAAACTTCCCGGCCACAGGCTTTAAAGATGCAAAAAGAGTACGAAGTGGCCAATAAAGTAGACTTCAGCATTGATGGCATGCCCCATGAACACCTGGTGGGCATGAATCTCCCGGCACAAGCCAGCCCCATTATCTCGGTGGAAGATGCCAAGGGGCAAACGCTCAACCTGGTTGATCAATCCGGCAGCGATACAGTGATGATGGGAGATACGGCAATTACCTTATCCGAAGAAGATTTAAAGACCATTTTTGATAACGTGGATATCGGGACACCCGTTCGCGTCGTTCAGTGATATTACAAAAAGAAAATGCCCCTTGCGGGGCAAACTGAATCACTTAAGCATATACACTCCGTAGAAATTAATAAGCAGCTTGTGATAGTCCCTCGTTTGTCTCCCTGTCTAAAATTTCGAAAACCGGGTCGCGGTTGGGTTCAAATTCCACTTCATGCCGTTCTCTAAAAGTGAGATGTCCTAAATTGCGGGTGCCTGCGCGGCGATTTAAGGAAGAATAGCTTTTGTTGGACGTAACCATCGATAAGAGTCTCCTCGTTATCTAACTCACCTGAAGGCCTATGCCTATAGAACGGTTAAAAAGGGAGGGGCGCTTTTACCCAAAGATTGTGCCAACCCTGAAGCGAACCTTTAAAAGGCTCGAATGCAATCTTTACGGTTGTTTTCCCTCTTATTGAAAGCCTATGTGTAAAAGGCCCCTCGTTTTTCCTAACCATTGCATGTTTATATTAGCATTAGACGTGCTTACATGGATATTAGCCACCTATCTAATCTACAGGTGACGCGATGGTATAACGTGGACAAAAATCAACGATGGGGAAATCGGTTTGGAATTTTGACAGCAGCCGATTCCAGTTGTGTTTGGGATGGTATGATGAGGTATGACGCTAATTTTTTAAATCGATGAGGTATGAGAGAGTCCAATGAAGAAGCTTCACCTATCCGTTCGTCCTGTTGTGTCCGGCGCCTTGGGAATCATTCTGCTTTCCGCAATTGCCGTTGCCGATCCTGCCGCCAGCCTGGTGCAAATCAATAAAACCATGTTCGACGCCAAAACAGGGGAGTTCGCCATCGAAAACAATGGCCATACCCCATTAACACCCGAAAAGGTCAAACACCATCCAAAACGCAAACAGATAGAGTTTATTTTGCCCCGGACGATCTTGCAGCCTTCTCCCCAGGTGATTGAGGTGAAAAACGACCCGCTGGTCAGGGCAATCCGCATGGAGCAGCGCGCCTTGAGCGGTGTGCCTGCCGTGGCCGTAACCATGAACCTCTACAGCAATTCGCCGTATTTCCCGTTTAACTTAACGCCGAGCGATACCGGCGTTAAAATGGCCTTTACCCGCGCGCAATCCGAACCGCAAGTAGTGACAGCCGTCACCCAACCTGCTGCCAAAGCCAGCGCCAAGCCGCCTGAAGTGGAGCCCGCCAAGCAAGTGGCGATCACCACCAATCCCGATGAGAGCGACCTAAGCCTGCGTGGCATGACGTCGGAACCCAGCCGTCGCGTGGCTACCACCTCATCGCAACCGGCCTCCTCCGGTTTATTCCTGTCCCAGGCAACAGGGAATACCAGCCCAGCAACATCAACCTTCAGTGAACCGGACGGGCTTGCGCAGCCTCAAAACCCGGTGAGCCAACCCGCAGGCCGGGATATGGTTGAAACCGTCATCGGGGCCGTTCCCGCCCAGAGTGTAAGCATTATTGACGACATCTTCTTCGAAGACGAAAGCCTCGTTCTCAAATCCCGTCAGGTTCCGTTCCAGGTGCAGCGGGCGTTTGTACTCTCCGACCCCAGCCGCTATGTCGTGGATATCGCCCCGGCCGCGATCGCCAATAAATCCCTGGCAACCCGCGTCATTCCCGTTATGCACCCGAACATCCTGAACGTGCGCGCAGGGCAGTTTGATGAACGGACGGTGCGCGTGGTCGTTCAATTTGCCCGCGGGACATCGCCAGTAGATATTACCCAGGGCGACAGCAGCCGGATTTTAAAGCTAAATTTCTAAGCCCATTCGCAATTATCAGTTGCGCTTCAACCTGAGCCCGTTAATCCTGACAGGAATTAATTTGAAATTACGCTGCCGTGATGAAGCCGGTTCAGGACGGATTCACAACGCAGGATGCCACGTTTAAAGTCGTCATACACATGCTGATCCGGGAATTGCTCCGTCAAAGCCAGCATCTGTTCCCATGCGGCCAGCAGGTTACGCAGAATAACCGTATATCCGGCGGGATACTGCTTAAACACCAGGGACTCGTTGAACTGGGCGCTCCAGGCTTTTAATACGGCCAAACGCTCCGGTGTTGTAATCGCATCCTTGACGCGCAGGTTCTCGGTATTATCCGAAGGCAGGTTTAACCGGTATTCCTGGTTCAGCGCGTGATAAAACCGCACTGTCCCCACGGCCAGCTGCGCCCAGTGGATGCCTTCCACAAATTCGCGAATCAGCCCAGCCGGATAGGGCTTATAATGCTCTGCAATGCTGGAAAACTGTCTGTAAGCTTTTACCAATGCGTCCACCGCAATGCGCTCCGCTGGCAAAATGGTGAGATCCGCATCATAAGCGGCCTGCATCGAAATCGGGTTCCCCATGCCGGGATGCCCCATCATCGGCTGATGAACCGGCTGTTGTGATGTTGTCTGAACCTGTACTGCTTGTGTATTTTCCATCGTCATCCCCAACCTTTTTCCCACGTTACCCTTCTATGTATATAGAAACTGCCTGAAGGGAAAAATTTGAGCGTTTATTTTAAATTTGTTACAAGTATTTTGAAACCCTCTCCTAGCCGAACTATGGGTGAATCCAAATAATAAATCGTTCTATGTTATCGCGTGTAAGCAATTTTTGATATGGAGGGCATTTATTGATGTACGCACTCATGTTTTATCCGAGGAATGACTGTGTATTTGTCTGCACTTACCCACTTACAACGCCTCCAAGTTCAACCCGCAAGCACTACCAAGCGTCACATGGCCGGGTTATCACCTGCAACTCAGGATACCTTTGTTCGCTTTGCCGGTGTAACCCTTAGCCAGAAAGCAACCGAAAAAGCGCACACCGTTTTACTGAAAACTCTGCCCACCACTAACAATGCTTTAGATGCCTTGCGGGAAATCCATTTAGCCATTCTTCGGCATGATCCTAAAGCCTCCAAAAAGGCTGCCAAGGGTTTACAAGAGGCAAAACCTACCGAGGCAAGCAGTGCCGAACCCATAGGCCCAAAGATTACAAAGACAGCCACAATAAATCTCATTGATGATTTTGACGATGATGCTGAAGTGGTGAAGCAGGCCATTAGCATGCTGGAGCAGGTCATCCTTTGCCATACCTTGCTAGAAGGTGTATTGAGCCAGAATAACAACCCAAATCCTTCTGATCGTCTTGAAGACTTCCTGGCCAATTTCATACGGCAACAGATTGTGCGTGAACCCTCATCACGTGAGCCCCGTGCCACTGCTTTTGATAGCTGTTTGCAGCGCGGCAATTCACGAGCGCAGCTTTATGCACTGCAACAACAACTTCAGCAAATCCCCAAGGATGTGCTGGATGAAACAACCACCCGTCTGATAACAGACATTGAAAACCAAGTCAGTGCGTACTTGGATCAAACAGCGCGCGATACAGCAAAGCGTTTAATAACTGGTATGAAGGAAAAACAAAACTCTAGCGAACAAGCCGCAACTTTGCTACAACAATTAACCCAATTTTTAATGAGAGAAGGGGAAAACATCACGTATTACGATCCTGAAGAGATGCCCAATGTTGCTTTACAAGCCATTACCTCGGCCTTGGCAACCCAGTTATCACCTCAGGCTGGTACCGAAGATTTTACCCCAAACCACCTAGGCGAGAGGGCACAACAGTTGCTCACCACATTTGACCAGGATGGAAACTATACCCCCACTAACCCGCTCCGGCAAATAATGCTCTCTTTTGCAACCCATCGTCGACTTTCTAGCCAAACCCTTGGAATGTTAATCAACCATTAGCGTGACGCCCATGAGAATTTATCAGCACAATTTAATCACTCCAAATACGTGCTATACCCATCCTTTACAGGTTAACCCGTCAACAAAGCCCCGGTATAGCGGCTTGACCGTAGAGGATATTGCAGTTCGACAAGCAAAACGCCTATTGACACATACTTATCCCACCAAAGATGTAATTTTGAGCGCATTGGAATCCATCTCTGAATCCCTAAATCAGCAATATGGCAGCAATAGGCAACGCAGTACTCAAAAAGCGACTTCCATCGGCAGTGGGCCGAATGTCTCTTCAAGCCGAACTTTGGATTTGGCCCAACAAATCATCCAGCCGGAAAAGCAACAAGGCAAGGAAGTGCCTACTAATGAGGGAGCTGCGCGAAACATCAAACTGCTTGAGCAAATGCTCTTGTCAGTCCTGATTATTGAATCATTTATCCCCAGGGCACCAAAACAGGCAAAACAGCTTGCCCAGCGTTTAGAAGCCTTACTGCCCAACCTGCTGAAAAATGAGAATCATAATCCTCTGAATGAGGTCATTTCAAGAGAAACGGATCCAACAACCCGCAATGCCGCGTTGCTGAAGTGGCTTCAGGGTATTCAATTAAAATCCGGCGATAGACCGGATGTGGTTGACGCCATCAACGAAAAACTGGAGCAACTTAAAACCCACTGCAGGCAGCAGCTACCTAACTTTGCAGAGCGGGCCGAAGCGATTGCGACCCAAACAATGAGGCAAGATGCTGAAACACGCGCTGCTTACTTACTAAAAGCCCTTATTTATGAGATTAGCGGTTATCCTCAAGATAACCCAAAAGAAGTAGCGCCTTACATCGCAGTGAATCGTATTATTAGTACGCTGATGCCGCTTACACTGACTCATCCTGAAACAGCCGATGCTGATATTCCAGTTCAGCCACTTCTAAGCTATGAGCGTGCGCATTTACGAACTGCTTCAAGCCTGTTACTTGATAAAGTTAGTCAAATGCAGCAATACTCACCCTTTGCACCGCTCCTTCACGTGTTATACCACTATGCCGATGACCAGCCTTATGACCCTCAGACCAATCAAAGTCTACATTACAACGGCTTTATGGAAGCATTTGGCCTACCCGGCTCATAACCTTGCCTAAAATTAAGATGTTTCGCTTTCCAAAAACACCTTGAAAAGAAAAACACCGCTTCAAGGTGAAAGCGGTGATGGAGTGACTCTCAAGGTCTACATTGTTGAGGAAGACAGCCTTATATTTTTAATATAAAACATGATATACACAATATACTCCTCTATCCACAGGATCTTGGGAGGAGCGTTCTCATTCTTCCAGATGAGCGCCAACGACAAACAATTTGCTTTGAAGGGCTAACTGCGTGCTAAATGGTGCCTTTATAGGCTGGGACGGTAATGCTGTCGCGCTTGGCAACGGACGTTTTTATTTCAAAAAATTCCAGGTATTCCATAATCCCGCCCCGGAGCTTCAAGGCATTCATCAGCAAGTCGGGCTCGCCAATAGCTTTTACAGTCACGGGCTGTGTTAACCGCGTCTGGTTCACTGAAATCGTAGGCCCAGCCGTCACAATCTCGCTGGTCGTCACCAGCCGCTGCTCGTTGATTGAAATCGCCGATGCGCCCGCCGCCTTCAATTCGTTCACCAGTTTCAGCAGGTCATCGGCCTGGAGCTTCCCGGCATTGGGATCAGCGTGTTCATCTGCCGGGGCATTGCCTTTTTTGCTGTCCTGCAACGTAATCACAACCCCCTGGCCGGAAACCGGCGTAAAACCAGCCAATCGGTAAAGGCTTTGCAACTCCGGGTCATTGGCTAACTCTGTCGATGACTTTTCCTGCTTTTCAACTTCGATGAGGCGCTTGCGAAGCGTGTTGACTTCCGTCTCCAGCGATTCCCGCTTGGTCTCGGCCTGTTTCAACAGGGCCACCAGATCCTGCATACGGCGCGTGGGCGCGGCTTCTGCGCCGCGCTCAATCTGTAGGCGTTCCAGGAACAACCCCATGACCACCGCTGTCAAGATAAACAGCATCAAGCCGCTGAATATCATGAACTCCGGGGTTTGATTCTTTTTTGCAACGTTTGGTTTCACCAATCTTTATCCTGACCGTCCTGTGAGCTACAATCATTTTAGAAGAAAGCAAAGGAAAAGTGGAACCGTTCGTGAGCAATAAACCAGAACTGCTTTTACCGGCAGGCGATCCGGAAAAACTGCAATATGCCGTCGCCTATGGCGCGGATGCCGTCTATCTGGGTTTGCCGATGGCCAGCTTAAGGACACCCACGCGTGGCGAACAATTTACGCCAGGCAACCTGGGCAAATGGATTCAGTATTGTCAGGAACACCATGTCAAAGCCTATGTGACGCTGAATATTTTTGCAGGCAACCGGGATATCGACCGAATGATCCCGCACTTGGAGCAGCTTGCCGAAGCCAGGCCGGACGCCCTGATCCTCAGCGACCCGGGCGTCTTTAGGATAGCACGCAAGCATGCGCCGAATATCCCCGTACATCTCAGCACGCAGGCAAACACGCTTAACTATAGCGCCTGTGCCTTTTGGCAGGATTTAGGCGTCGAGCGCGTGATTCTCGCGCGGGAAGTACCTGTACGCGAGATGGCTGAAATCCACGAGATGTTGCCGGATCTGGAAATCGAATGCTTTGTCCACGGCTCGCTGTGCGTGGCCTATTCAGGTCGGTGCGTCATCAGCGATTACCTGACGGATAATACGAAAAACTCCAATAAGGGAATGTGCGGCAACAGTTGTCGCTGGGAATTCGATATTGTCGAGAAAAACCGCCCGGATGAAGTCTACACCCTGGAAGAGGATGAAAAGGGTACTTACCTCCTCAACTCCAAAGATTTATGCCTGGTGCGCTACCTGCCGGAGCTGAAAAAAGCGGGCATTTGCTCCTACAAGGTGGAAGGGCGAACCAAGGGCGTGCATTACGTTGCGACAGTAGGCCGGGTTTACCGGGAAGCGATTGATTACTTCGAAGACCATGCGTCTGCCCCGCCGGAGATGATGGCGCGCTGGGAGGCGGAATTAATGGACACCGCGAACCGGGGCTTTACGGAAGGCTTTCTCCATGGCAAGCCCAGCGGGAAAACCATCCACTACCAGGACTCCCAAAGCCATGCCCAAGCCACGTTCGTGGCCAGCGTGGGTGAAGAAACCAATGCGGACGGGATGGTTCGCATCCAGGGACGCAATCGCTTCGAAACCGGGGATGACCTGATCTGGATGTCCCCGAAAGGCGTTTTTCCCTTTAAAATAAAAGATATAAAGGATGAACTCGGATTTAAGACGCACGTGATCCAACCCAACCAATCCGTATGGATACAGGCCCCCGAAGGGGTTTCCCAAGACGATCTCCGCTGGTCGCTTATCCGCAAGCGGGAGGGCGTGGCCGTTGCTGGTTAAACCCACCCTCGTGGTTGCGACTCTCAGCGAAATTGATCTTCATCGCCTTTGGGACGAAGGGCTCCGCGGCTTTATTTTCGATCTGGATAATACCATTATGGCCCCACACACGGGCATCCTGGAGGATCATATTGGGGAATGGCTGAAGACACTGGAAGAGATGGGTTACAAGTCCATCGTGGTCAGCAACAACCCCATTAAGATGTATACGGACGCCGCCGCCAAAACGCTGAACCTGCCAGTCATTGGCAATGCCGGCAAGCCACGTCGCAAGATGCTGTATAAGGCATTGGAACTCCTTGAGCTGGAAGCCCATCAGGTGGCCGTTGTAGGCGATCGTCCCCTGACCGATATCTGGGGCGGCCAACGTCTCGGGTCCAAGACCATTCTGGTGGATCCGCTGATTAAGGAAAAAGAACACCAGATCGTCAAATTCCTGCGCCGCCTGGAGCGGATGTTTGTCCATCCCGGCCCGCACTAGGGTTAAATAGCAGTGATGGAGGCCCTTCATCATCCCACTTTGAATGTGATCGGCCTGATGTCCGGGACATCGGTGGATGGCATTGATGCTGCGTGCATTCGGGTTTCCCTGCAAACGCAACCTCTTAAATTGGCTTCGTTTGAACTATTGGGCACTGCCACGCTGGATATTCCGCCCGTGATCCGGGACAGGCTCCTGGTGACAATGACCCAAAAACACTGCACGCTGGAAGACCTGTGCGCTTTGAAAGTGGAAATGGGCTCCCTGTTTGCGGAGGCTGCCCTCCAGCTCATCGGGGAACTTGGCCAAAAGGGCATTGCCGTTGATCTGATTGCCTCCCATGGGCAGACGTTGTTTCATCTTCCCCCTGTCAACGGCAAGCTGGGCAGCACGCTCCAAATCGGCGAACCGGCAATCATCGCGGAGAAAACCGGCCTGGAAGTCGCAGCGGACTTTCGCCCTGGGGACATGGCCGCCGGAGGTCATGGCGCACCGCTCGTCCCTTTTGCGGATCGGCTTCTGTTCCAGGATGCCCACGTTGCACGGGCACTGCAAAACATCGGCGGTATCGCCAATTTAACGGCCCTTCCTGCCATAAGCGCTTCAGAAACCCCATTGCTTGCCTTGGATACCGGCCCTGGCAACATGCTGATTGACGCCGCCATGGAACACTTTTTTTCCCAACCGTATGACCCAAACGGTGAAATGGCTGCCAGCGGCACCATCCATCAAGGATTGCTGGAAACCCTGCTGGCGGATCCGTACTTTAGTCTAGCACCCCCCAAATCCACGGGGCGAGAGCGATTTGGAAAACAATACGCCTTGCAGGTTATCAAGCAATGGCACACCCAAATGGAACCGCAAGACCTGGTGGCGACGTTGACCGCGCTTACCGCACAAACCATTGCCGACGCGTACCGGCAGTTTGTCCTGCCGTCCATCCCTGTGCAGGAAGTGGTTGTAGCCGGTGGCGGCGTGATGAATGCCACATTGATGCGCTGGCTTGAAGAACGATTAACCCCTATGGGCATTGCGCTGAAAATCGTGGAGGATTTCGGCCTTAGCAGCAAATATAAGGAAGCCGTTGCCTTTGCGCTGCTGGGATATGCCCGCAAGTTCGGCATTCCATGCAACGTCCCTTCTTGTACAGGCGCTAACCGCCCCGTGCCTTTGGGCGGACTTTGGGTTCCATAATAGCGCCGCGCCGTGGCATTGCGAAATAATTGTTTACACGCCATCCATTCCGGTTGCCAAGCTGGTAGAATCGACTTTTGATGCATTGGATGTGGGCAGGCCAATCAGCGCTTGTTGTGGCCTGCCCTAAGCCCGCAAAGGAGCCAGTAACGGATGAATACCGGTGATATCGCCTGGGTTTTAATTGCTTCGTCCCTCATTATGCTGATGACGCCCGCAGTGGGCCTGTTCTATGGTGGCATGGTGCGCCGCAAGAATCTCTTGTCCACTATCATGCTCAGCTTTTCCGTCCTTATCTTGATTACGCTGCAATGGGTCCTCTTCGGCTACTCCCTATCCTTTGGCCCGGATATCGGCCATATCATCGGCGGCCTGCAATGGCTGGGACTTAAAGGGGTTGGCTGGGAGCCCAATACGGATTACGCAGCCACCATTCCCCATATTGCGTTTATGCTCTTCCAGATGAAGTTTGCGATTATTACACCCGCACTGATCAGCGGGGCCTTTGTGGAACGGATCCGCTTCAGCTCTTTTCTCATCTTTGTGCTGCTCTGGTCCACCCTGGTTTACGACCCCATGGCCCATTGGATCTGGGGTGTCGGCGGCTGGCTGAAAAACCTGGGCGCCCTGGACTTCGCAGGGGGAACGGTTATCCACATTACGTCCGGCGTTGCCGCACTGGCGATGGCGCTCGTCATTCGCAAGCGCAAAGGCTTCGGCAAGGTAACGATGGAACCCAACAGCATCCCGTTAACCTTGTTTGGCACCATCCTGCTGTGGTTTGGCTGGTTTGGGTTTAATGGCGGCAGCGCCTTGGCGGCAAACGGCCTGGCCGTGCATGCCATTGTTACAACCAATGTCGCTGCGGCTGCTGGCGCGCTCACCTGGATGATTATCGGCTGGCAAAAGAGCCGTCCCAGTGTTATCGGGGTTGCCACCGGCGCCGTTGTGGGATTGGTGGCTATAACGCCGGCCTGCGGTTTTGTCGATGCCATTTCGGCCATTGTCATTGGAGCCACGGCTTCCGCCATCTCCTATTTCTTTATCCAACTACGCAACCGCCTCAATATCGATGAATCGCTGGACGTGTGGGCGTGCCACGGCATGGCGGGCACATGGGGGGCGATTGCCACCGGCATTTTCGCCAGTAAAGCCATCAACCCGGCCGGGGCGGATGGCCTGTTATACGGCAACGTCCACCTTTTCCTGGTTCAGCTGGCTTCCGTGGTCGTGGCTTGGGTCTTCTCCTTCACGATGACCCTCCTGATTGCCAAGGCCATCGATATGACCCGCGGGCTGAGCGTGGATGAGCATGCCGAGGAAGTGGGCCTGGATATTTCCCAACACGGCGAAGAAGCCTATGCGAGTATTTAAGGCGGGAGAGATGACCGATGAAAAAGATTGAAGCCATTATCAAGGAAGAAAACCTGGACGCCGTCAAGGAATCACTGACGCAAGCCGGGTTTGTGGGCCTTACGGTGTATGCGGTAAAAGGCCGGGGAACCGGCGGCGGCATCCAATTGGAGTGGCGTGCCGGGACGTACAAGGTGGATCTGCTGAACAAGCTGATGCTGATGCTGGTGGTGAAAGAAGAAGACTATCAACGGGCCGTCGATATTATTATCCGGGAGTGCCAGAGCGATCACACCGGCGGCGCAGGGAAAATCTTCGTCTCCACCGTCGATGAAGTCATCCGCATCCGCACCGGCGAACGCAACGACGCAGCGCTTTAATAATCTCAAGAAAATCAGATCAGACGCAAAAAATGAAGTTGAGGCGTTTTATTATGCTATGCAGCAAATGAGGTCATGCTTTATGGTATCTTCCATTTCCTCACCCCCTCAAACGCATATTTCTCGACCTGTACGCACGGTAAAACAAGCAGCGCCTAACTTTAGTGCAAACCAACCGCAGGATACAACCCGCGCCGGCAATAAGAGAAATGAACCTAGCCTATTTAAGACGTTGTTCGAATCTCCCCTGCCTGTATGGAGAAGGCCCCTTGCTTTTTTCTTCCCTTCCAACCTGAAAGCGGGGTTTGACAAAGCCCGGGCCGCATTTGACGCCAAAACGAAGCAGAACCAGAAAGGGAATGAATTGGTTAGTCTTGCATTGGACATTGGTTTCGTACTCATCTCGGTTGGCTTGAATGCCTTGTTGAATGTCTTCTTCCCAAATCTATCAATATCCGATAGTTATAAGGCATTCTTCAACGGCGTACACGAAGCAGCCGCGAGCAAGCTGCAAAGCAAGTAAACGCCTCCTCAAACAGAGAATTGATTCAGATGGTAGCCATAAATGCGGATGAAATAAGGCCGTTCGCAAAAAAAATCCCCGCGAAATCGCGAGGTCTTGATTCACCTGAAGTTCCAGGTGATATGGTTAGCACAGGATTTAAATTAACCCAAGCACTGTCGGCGATCAATAGGCCAATTCAAAAACTAGCAACATGGCTTAATGGTCGGCAGCCAGCTTGATGGTTAAATGCCCTTTCAGCATTTTCTCGCCCTCCATGGAGTTGGAACCGGCGATGCCTTCAAAGCCGCTCAACAGCTCTTTCATGTTGGCTTGCTGGGCCGCATTGGCGCCGCGCGGCGCACGCCTGGAGAGATCATCAATCAAGGCAGCGCCCTTGGCGAGATCCACGAAGAAGACACCGCTGACCTTGCTGGGCAACTCGCCTGCCAGTTCCTTGTAGAGCTTGTTCTCGTCCAGGGCAGGCTGCTTATTCTGCTCCACGGCGTAAACATTCTCCACACCCGCTTGGGTGCCAAGCACCACGGTATCGGCCTGCACGTTGCTGTAAGCCACGCGAATCGGCATGGCCGGGGATTCGATAACCTTAATGGTGTGCTGCTCATCCACTTTCTTGTCGGCCACCTTGCCGCCGGTCATCTGGGCCGCCATCATCCCAAACTGGCTCAGGGTCTTCTCAGTATCCGGCGTATAGTTTAGGAAAAAGAGCATCTCCGGGTTTCCGGCATTGGCCATAATGCCCACAGCCGCTTTGCCATCCAGCAGACTCACCAGGTTCTTGCGGAGATCCAGGCCCATCATTTGCATCTGTTTCTCGAAGTTGGAGATAGCCTGTTTCCCTTCGGCGTTGGCAATGTGGTTTACATACATATCATAGTACTGGCCCAGGCCAACCATGCCGCCATACACCACGGTATTTTCCGGCAGGATGTTGGGCAGGGTAAAAGTGGCTTGCTTGGCAAACAGGTCTTTTACATCTTTACGGAAGCCTTCCTTCTGGATCTTGGAGAGATTGACCGGGGTGAAGGAGTTGAATTTAATATACTGATCCTTGTCAATCTCGATGCTGCCGACCATCACGGGGGTTGCAGCCTGCATCTCCTTTTGGAGCTGCACGACGTTCTGCATGGTCGGGTCTTTCACATCATTTTCGGAAAGTTGCTGGATTTCGCCATTCAGCGTTAGCACGGTGCCTTCGCGCTCGGCAGGCAGGAGGGCAAGGTTTTCCTTGTACAAGGGGTTGTCCAGGAGGGTTTCGTCGGTCTTATACTCACCCAAAGCCGAAGTAATGGTGGCTTCGGAGTCGGCAATCAACAAGTGCCCATCATGGAGCGCCAAAGGCGGATGCTGTTGGTTTTTACTCACCAGCAGCGTCGCATCATCCTGCTTCTTCTGCTCGAAGTTGGCCATATCCACTTTCAAGTCCTTGGCCAGCGTCTCCATCGTCACGCCCTTTTTGGTGGGAACCACCACCAGAAAAGGATTGTCCTGACGGGCAGCGCCCGCCTGGGCAGGCTCGGAAGCATTTTGCCCTTTGTTGCCGGCAACCCATGTACCGGCGCTGAATTGCGGCTCGAAGTCCTTTTCGAACAAGCTGGCCAACTTGATATCGTTATGGCCGGCCTGCGCGGTTTTATTGGCGGACATCGCCCGCATCTTGTCCAGGCTGGTAAAGAAACGGGAAGCGAGCTTTTCGCCAGGCTCCACCTCCATAAAAAAGGCGGTATTTTCGGGGTAATATTTGTATAGCTCGGTAACCATGTTGGTTTTGGCCGTGCGGGTCAGTACCCATGCAACGGTGGCCATTACCAGCAGGCCCACCACACTCATAATGATTAAAACTTTCTTGTTCGCGGCGCCAGGTTTTGCAGACACGTTATTCAACCTCTACTCTACACAACAACTGATGAACGGATAATATCCCCCATCATCATAGCCTTCTCGAACGAATCAATCAACGATTATGCGGACGCGGGCATAACGCGTCCTGCAAAGGCTCAACCTGTTTGAAACAGAATAAACGCTCCATGCAAAATAAAAACTTCCTGACAGACCATCAGGAAGTAAAAACAAGTTGCTGAGATTATCAATCGGGGCACTTTGCCCTTTGGTAGAAGCAGCCTTTGGGATGACAAGTACCCGCACGACATCCCGGCCGGATTCCGAGTATTCCGGCAGAGGGCAACCCCTGCCGGAATAAACCTCCCATCGTTAAATGGCGCGATGGGTTTTGTCGCCCAGGCTGCCGATAAAACCCGTAACGAGCGCCAGCAGCAAGGCGCCAACCAACGCACTGAGGAAATTGCTGATTTCGAAGCCATCCACCAGGCCCGCCGTGAGCCAAAGCAGCAAGGCGTTGACCACGAAGGCAAACAAGCCCAGGGTCAGAATATTTAGCGGCAAGGTAAACAATAACACCAACGGCCGGATGAAAAGATTGACCAGGCCGAGTACCAAGGCCGCAATCAGCGCGATGGTAAAGTTATCCACCGAAAATCCCGGCAGAATGTTGGCAATGAGCAGTAATACCAACGCCGTCACCAACCAGTGAATAATCATGGTTAACATAGACCCGTACCTCCTTTATTTTAGTCCTTGTATAAGGCGTCAAACATCTTGATGGGTTTTTGTTCCCCGTAAACCTTGTAGTTAAAGCCCTGTTTTTTCAGTTCGTTCAAAGCGCCATAAACTTCTTCCGTATCGCAGCCAAAGCGCTTGGACACCTCGTTGACCGAGGGCAGCAGGACAACAGGGCTGTCGTGCGACATGGAATCATACAGGCGTCCCAGGTAATTCTTAATTTGCAGAACGGTGCTGCCATTAATCTTCAGCAGTGCATAGGGCGACCACTTCGTTAGCTGGAAGGGCAGCTTGCGCAATGTTGTGGCGTACGATTGTCTCATTTGCTGGGTTGCCATCAGGACTCTCTCCTCACATAACACACTAAAATGGTGGGCAAAAAAAATGGAGAGGATGCAATGGAATGGAAGTAGTCAGGCTTTCGCATCTCTCCAGTTATTCAGATGAGATTAGATAGATTATGGGTTAGCAATCGATATAGAAACCGGGATTGAGGTTGCATCAATCTCCAAAGCACTGGGTGGATTGGGTTTGACAGAACCTGTCGTTTCTATGTTATTAGTTATAGCCGATCGCACAGGCGATGCTCAATCCGTTGAGCTTCTATGAAATTGATAATCACCTGGCTATTTGACAATGAGGCAAGTTAGTCAGCAGTCCATTTCTTGAAATTAAAGGGGCCAGCACGTAACAAGTCAAAATCTATTATGCAGGGCGCTTCTTCTTCTCACAGGCCAGAATATCGCCTTGGACCTGTTGGCGTAACAGATCAGTTTCTGCCTGGACGCCGTCTAAAACCTGGTCGCCTGCTGTGTAAATCATCTCCTGGACAGTACGCTTTGGCACTCCCAGCATCCAGGACATGATCTGGAGATCCCGCGTCATTTCAGGGCTGTTAAACAACAAGCCCAGTTTTAAGAACCGGGTAATAATATCCTGGGACTTAGGCGTCAGGTTCAAAAACTTGAAAGAGCGAACGCCTTTGGCGGCAAATTCATCCGCTATAAAGCGAATATCCTGAATGGCCGCCTTATAATTCTTCACAAGGGGATTAATCGACTGATCCGGCATCCGTTGCACAATCTTTTCAAGGTCAGCAGCTACTTCACGGACAACATCCCGAGCCTTTCGGGCATCGGCCCTGCCTGACTTAAAAATGGTACGGAGTCGCTTTGCGTCTAATTTCTGGCGAAGCATCGTAACAACTTCCTGATGCAGGCGAGCCATTTGCTCACCACCCATATCCTGCTTGGCTTGGCGCAACTTTAACATATTCCGCATTTCCTGCAATTGAAATCGAAGGTTAACCAGTTGGGACGCGGCTCGCTGACGAAATGCATCGGGGGATTCATCTTTTCGGATACCTAGCAATCTTAATATTGCTGCCGATAATTCCTTGAAGAACAAACCAATCCGCTTAAAAAAGCCAGGCCAGCATGGGGCATCTTTCTGAAGAGACGAAAATCGTTCGCCATAATGTAACGAGGCCTGTAACGATAGCATTGTTGGGCTTTTCAATGTCCGATAGGTTGCAGGAGAAGATATTGCAGGCTGTCGATGCTGAATAATCATACGTCTACACTCACTTTTCCAAGTTCTTATATCAAAAGAGATATCAAATCGCAATGAGGTGTAAATGATTCTCTCTAAACCCGCTGGGGCACTTCGGCTTCGGTGCGGATGAGGACGGAAGGTGTGGTCATTTCCGGCGGGATCGGCAGCCCCATAATATCCAGGATGGTGGGAGCAACACAACTCAGCGGGTACACCTTCGAATTATCCAGCGCATACTCGTGGGTGTTGGATATCAGCACCAGCGGAACCGGATTCGTCGTGTGCGCCGTAACCGGGTTGCCGTCTTCATCGGCCATTAACTCGATATTGCCATGATCCGCCGTCAGCAGAACAATATAATCGTGCGCCAGGGCTTCGGTGATAACGGCTTCCAGCCCGGCGTTAACCGCTTTAACGGCTTTCACGGCGGCTTCCATAAAGCCGCTGTGCGCCACCATATCCGGGTTGGCGAAGTTGCTCGCGATAAATTCGTACTTGCCGCTATGGATGGCGGTAACCAATTCCTGTACAACGCCGGACAGGTTCATCTCCGGTTGCAGATCATAAGTCGCAACTTTGGGGGACGGCACCATGGCGCGTTCCTCACCCGGATAGGGCTCCTCGAAACCGCCATTGAGAAAATAAGTGACATGCGCATACTTCTCGGTTTCCGCCGTGCGGAACTGGTGGATGTTATGGTCGCTAAGGACTTTGGACAGGATATTTTCCAGCGAAACCTTAGGATAGGCAATCGGCAGGTCAAAGCCCTCGTCATACATCGTCATAGCCACAAAGGACAGATCATTCAACACCTTTTTACGGCCAAAACCGGTAAACCCGTTTTCCGTAAAGGCACGGGTCAGCTGCCGTGCCCGATCCGGCCGAAAATTGAAGAAGATGACGCTATCCCCGTTATTCATGCCGTCGTAGGTGATATCCGTGATACAGGGTGTGACGAACTCGTCGTTTTCGTCCTGATTGTAAGCGTACTTCAAGGCATCAACGGAGAAGAGAAACTTGCGGCCATCGCCCAGCACCAGGTTATCGTAAGCCTTTTCGGTGCGTTCCCAACGCCGATCACGGTCCATGGCGTAATAACGGCCGTTAATGGTGGCAATTTGCGGATAGCCGAGATCCAGCAGTTTTTCTTCAACGGCCTTTAAAAATCCTTCAGCGCTGCGCGGCGCAACATCCCGCCCATCCAGGAAGGCATGCACCCGAACTTTTTCCACACCTTGGCTTTTGGCCATGCGCAGCAACGCCAGCAGATGCTCAAGGCTGCTATGGACGCCACCATCGCTAACCAGCCCCATTAAATGAAGCGTGGTGTTATGGGCCTTGGCATGCGCCATCCCGGCAAGTAAAACCGGGTTGCGAAAGAAATCGCCTTCGCGAATCGCCTTGTCAATCCGGGTTAATTCCTGGTAAACCACGCGTCCGGCCCCCATATTCAGGTGGCCCACTTCCGAGTTGCCCATTTGCCCCTGCGGCAGCCCAACAGATTCCCCGGAGGCGTCCAGGCCGATATACGGGTTGTTTTTCAGCAAATCGAAATAAAATTGCGGCTGGGCTTCGGCAATGGCATTGCCGCGAGGGTCGTCCCGCAGACCCCAGCCATCAAGAATAAGTAGAATAACGCGCTGTTGTTTCATATAATAGAGCCTATCAGGTACAAGAGATTACGTAAAGTTAGACGAGGTTACTAAAATTGACAACGTACGCATACTTCCAAGGCCAGTATGTCCCAGAGGATCAGGCGAATATCAACATTAAAACCCATGCGTTTCTCTACGGCACATCGGTTTTCGAAGGCATCCGCGGGTACTGGAACGAGCAAACCGAAACCGTTTACCTGATGCGGGCCCGTGAGCATTTCGAGCGGATGTTGCAGAGCGCCAAGATCCTGTTTATGGAAACCTCGCTAACCGTAGAAGATATGACGGAAACCTGCGCGCAACTCATCCAGAAAAGCGGCATCCGCGGCGATGTTTACCTCCAGCCCCGGTTTTACAAATCCGGCCACGTTGTTCCACCCCGCCTGGACGAAGTGGACACGGATTACTGCTGCTTTGTGTTGCCGTTTGGCGCATACCTGGATGTCAACAAAGGCTTGAAAGTCTGCGTCTCCAGTTGGCGTCGCGTTTCAGACAACGCCATCCCGCCGCGGGGTAAAATTGGCGGCGCTTACGTTAACACCGGTCTCGCCATGGCCGAAGCGCACATCAACGGGGTTGATGACGCGATTTTCCTCACCGAAGAAGGCCATGTCTCGGAAGGCAGCGGCATGAACCTTTTCCTGGTGAAGGACGGCAAGCTGATTACCCCACGCACCACGGATAACATCCTGGAAGGGATTACCCGCGCCTCGCTAATGGAACTGGCGCAAAATGAGCTAGGAATGGAAGTGGAAGCCCGGCTGGTCAACCGCACCGAGCTGTATCTGGCGGATGAGGCCTTCTTTACCGGTACGGCGGCACAAGTGGCCCCGATTGCCAGCATCGATAACCGTCCGATTGGCACTGGCAAGAGCGGCCCGATCACCCTCCAGCTCCAGCAGATATACATGGATGCCGTGAAAGGCAAGAATACCAAGTATTCCCACTGGCTAACCCCTGTTAAGGCCCAGGTTGCCAGCGCTACAAAATAATACCTAAGGCCCCGGCCCGGGGCGTAACCGCGAGATTGCAGTATGTTGACCCCGGTAACGGATATGTTGGAAGGCGTGGGGCAGGTAACGTTAAACCTGTCCCGAACGCTTCGTTATCTCAGCATCGGCCGGATTAATAAAGGCCACGTCTTCCACCAGATTGCGGCGGTTGGGTACGACTCCGTGCCGATTGCGATGATTATCGCCCTGATTTCCGGGTGTGTTTTGGCCCTCCATGCCGCGGAGAAGTTCGCGATGACGGGGGCGAACGCGTATGTGGGCGCATTGGTTGCGCTTGCCACCGTTCGGGAAATGGGGCCGATTTTTACCGCGTTTGCCGTGGGTGCCCGGGCCGGCACCGCAATCTCAGCGGAAATTGCCAATATGAAAGTGACCAGCCAGATTGACGCCTTGCAGATGATGCGCGTAGATCCCATCCGCTACTTAATGGTGCCGCGCGCCATTGCTTGCGTGATTGCCCTGCCGCTGATCACCATTATGGCCGAAGCCATCGGCATCCTGGGCGGCATGGTGACGGCGCGTTACACTGCCGGCATCCATTACCACATGTACCTGGATTCCATCTGGCTGACGCTGGATCTCTACGACATTTGGGTGAGCCTGATTAAAGCCGCTATTTTCGGCCTGCTTCTGGCCGGGATTTCCATTACCGTTGGGCTTAACACCCGCGGCGGCGCGAGAAACGTGGGCCTTGCCACCACGCAAGCCACCGTTTGGACGGCCATCACCGTGATCGTCTCCGATTTCTTCCTCACCTGGATCTTCTTCGGCACGTCCTTTAGCGATACTTTATAAGTATCTAGGCTAATCCAACCCATTACAGCTCTATTAGGGTTCTAATTTGGCAGGGGGGCCAAATACGCCTGTTTGAAGCAGCTCTTCTTCAGGAGGGCTTCGGCAGGCTCAACGGAGGTACCTGATATATCCGTATACACGCCTAGGTTATGCCATAAAAGGATGGGCTGAAAACTCAAGCCTCTGGGAAGGACAAAGGCCAGGTTAATAAAGTCCCTTGTTTTTCTAAACTCTTGTTCGGTTTCATATTCGTTAAAGCCTTTTACAACGCGTTGCAAGTCCGCGCTGGAGCGAAGCGGCTGGGCTTCATAATCGGGGCCAAAGTGAACGAATTGAAACCTTACTCTCGTCTTTTCAGCTGGGGTACGGCCTGGCTTGGATTCCAGAAAGAGATAATAGGTGCCTGTGGGAATGGGGAGACCTTGATGATCGGATTTAGGGATGACGTTAAAGGCGGCAATACGGCATTTCCACAAATCATTATCCCTTTTATACATGAATTCGAATGGCTCTACGTCCGCCCGAGGAAAGATATGCGCTTGGAGCAAGTTTTGAGAGAATTGTGTGACCTCTGGATCACGCGCTTTTCCAGCCGCAAATACAACGTCATTTCGGATAGACATCCGTGACTGGGCCGCATTCAATCCAGCTTGCTTGTGCAAAACCCCATACTGGGAAGGATGAGTATGCCCGAGTTTCATTGGTGCCAGTTCCTTATTTTTGATCTTACCAAAATAAACCCGGTCAATATTCTCAATTGCCCTCCCCCTCCTCAGACACATTATCCCTCTGAGGATTCGTTTGCTCTTCCATCCAACCAATCGTCTTTCGCAAGCTCACGGGGCGGCCAACCGGGGCGAGTAAATCCCGCTGTCCGGTCGGCAAGGCTTCATCCGTCGCCAAGGCCGTCTCCTGAAAGTGTTCTGCTGAAATCAACGTAGGATAATGATCCAAAAACCCAGCGATATGCTCCGGTTTTTGCTTCAAAACCGACATCGCCAAAACGCCAAACTCCATGTAAAGGGCCATAAAGGCAAACAGTGCTTCCACTTCGTGTGTTTTGGAGGCTTTTGCTGCTAAATCCATAAAGGGTAACAAGCCTGCGTCTTGGGTTTCCCAATAGGTTTCATTACCAACGTCCAATTCTTGTTCATGGATATCAATTGCACGTTGCAAATGGGTAAACATATCTTGGTTGGCCGGGTCTTTTGCTTTTTTCTCCAATGCAGCCCAATCCAGCACTTTATTTTTAATCTGGTTACGAAACTTGAATAATGCCAGACCCAGCCGGATCTTCTGAATCTGTGATAAATCTTCATCCGGCGTTGAGGCAACGGATTCAATCTTATCCAGGAGTTTCTCCCACAAGGGCTTAACCGTCGCAACCAATTTTTGAAGCTTTGGACGCATCCGCTCAAACGTTTCGGCATCCTTACCATTAAATAAATAGACCAGCTCCGGAGCCCGATCGATTTTAATTCCCTTATACACCTGGTCAACAATATCTTCCTGCAAAATCTCGCGGCCGACAGGGTGGTGATAGAGTTGAACCCAGCGATGCTTCTGCAAAGCCTCCTTTAACCCTTTGAAAATGTTGGGAAAGCGCGCTTGAAAACCGGTTAGCATCCCTGGATTGGCCACTTCCCACACGGCACTGGGGGTGCCTTGCGCCTCACACTTTTGCTGAAAGCGCTGAATCAACTGCTGCTTTTGCTCTGGGTAAACCAGCACACCTTGATAAGCTGAAAAACGAACAGGTGCAGTCATAATTAAAATCCATAGCCTCTGGCACAAACCTAACGCCTCAATTAAACCTAAACCCTATTTTAAATTGCCTCGGCCGTGCAACTATGATGTTCGTGCTAAATATCCATTTCGGGCTCGGGCACCACGTTATAAGCTATGGGCACATTCGGGCCAAAAACCCTGGTATCCAACAGCTTCTGAAAGAAAGTCTCCATTTTGTTTACAGCCTGTGCATCCCTACTCGAGGCGAGGCTGGG
>CALAJO010000028.1 GCA_937922745.1 uncultured cyanobacterium | reverse complement strand
GGATTAAATGGATTTCTTTTTTGGATTATTTACCAGAATATCATAAATTAAAAGCATTGAGTGAATTGATTGAAAAATGCAAATATAAACCTTATCCCTACAAACATTACGAATCTGTATTTACGAGATTTTATCAGGGATTTATCTTACCTGTAAAATTCGGTGTAGACAAGAGAAAAGTTCATATTTCTACATTATACATTGCAGGACAGATTACAAAAGAAGAGGCAGAAAAACAATTGTCAGGAATTCCATATCCAACAGAAGAAGATTTACTAAATGATATTCAATATTTTTTAAAGAAAATGCGATGGCAAAAAAAGGATCTCGAAAATTATCTATCAAGACCAGAAAAGCCACATAAAATATATGGTTCAGAAGTTTGGTTGTATAAAAAGTTGAGAAAATGGTATGAAAAAATAGTTTGTTAATATTATAGAGGATATCAACTTTTATGGTAATAATATTCTTTTTAGTTTTTTATGCGATTTTTGCTCCACTGATAGGGATAATACTTGTTGAAAATGGTTGGTATTCCATAAGTGCTGGATTAGAAGGATATAGTAATGGTGCATGGTTGATTTATTTGTTACATTCTGTATTCTTGTTGTTAGGAATTATTTTTGTTTATAAAATTCAAATTCGAAATAGATATAACGTTAGTTCTATAAGACATCTCTTTAACCAAAATAGAATTTTGTTTAAATCTCTATCAATCCTTCTACTTTTTCTTATCTTGATGCTTTTTTTATTTAAAGGCTATTTAACTTTAACTGGAGTTGGAAAGGCGTTTTCAAAGGGAGAACCTGCTTCGCCGGATTGTCGAGATCATCAACAATGCCATGGAGATGGAAACCATCCTGAAACGGATTGTGCAGGAAATAGGCCTCTTCTTCCAGGCGGACCGGTGTTTGGTATGCCAGTACGATATGGAAGGGGAGAATCCCAGCATGAACCCCTTGTCCGAATATCGGCGAAGGGAGGAAACCCAGCCGATTAGGGCAACGGTTTACCCCAAGCGTCGGGCAGAAGCGCCTACCGGTAACTTTGCCGAATTGACGCTGATTACCCGCACCTTCCAATACGCCCTGCCGGAAGCGGATCCGGGTTACCGCCGGGAGAACCACATCAAATCCGCTTTGGCTGTCGAAATTCATTATCGTGGCACTTCTTACGGGGCACTGATTTTGCACCAGGCGGAGCCTCGGGTTTGGGAGCCAGGCGAAGCGGCGTTGCTTCAAATTATCGCTTTAAATATTGGTGTGGCCTTTTACCAAGCCCAGCTTTACCAGCAGGAGAAGTCGGCCAAGCTGGCCGCGGAAGCTGCGAATCACAAGAAGAGTCTCTTTCTGGCATCCATGTCCCATGAACTGCGGACGCCGCTCAATTCCATTATTGGCTACTCCGAAATGATTGAGCAGGGGATGACTGGGGAAATTACGGAGAAGCAGCGCCGGTTTATCCATAATGTCAGTCTTAGCGGGCGACACCTGCTGGAGCTGGTCAACGAAATCCTGGATATTTCCAAAATTGAAGCCGGCAAGTTGAACCTGTCGATTGATTGGGTCGACCTGCGAAAACTCCTGGCCCAGTTGATCGACGTATTCTCGGAATTGGCTTCTGCCAAGAACATTGTGATTACTTCCCACATTCATCAGGATGTGTTAGGGCTTGAAGCAGATCCAGGGCGTCTGAAGCAAATCTTTATCAACCTCATCAGTAATGCCATCAAGTTCAATCACCAGGATGGGAGAGTGGATATTGAGATTTATCCCTCACTCGACAAGGAATGGGTGTTATGTGAAATTCGCGATACCGGTTACGGCATCCCTGAAGATAAGATGCCTGAGTTGTTTAGCGAATTTTACCAGGTGGATAACTCTTATGCCCGTCAACAAGAGGGAACCGGGTTAGGGCTGGCGCTGACCAAGCGCCTGGTTGAACTTCACGGCGGCACCATCCACGTGGAAAGTACCGTCGGCGTCGGCTCGGTGTTTACGTTCCAGTTGCCTGCAAAGGCCGCCATTGCTGCGCCGCTGCTTAGCAGTGTGTAATTATCCTATTAATCCACGGCGAAGGAAACGTTGACTACGGCCGTCACCTTTTTGTCTCGGGATTCGGTATCGTTAATGCCGTAATCCGAAACATCTGTGGAGTTTTTAGAGGTAATTTGAAAAACGCCCATATTGGCCGAGCGCATCAGGCCGATGCGGTTGCCGGTGCTGCGCGCCATATTATGCGCCCGGGCCTTGGCGTTTCGGGTTGCTTCTCCCAACATTTTGACCTTCAGGTCGTTAAGCTTGGTGTAGTAATACTGCGGCGCTTGCGAGTTCAAGGTTATCCCGCTGCCCAGGAGCGACAGGGCTTCATCGGCAACCCGTTCCACCAGGTCAATGTCCTTGGATTCCACCTTGACGCTTTGGCGCATAATAAAGCCCTCCACATTGTTCGTATTGTTGCCATGGGCATCACGGCTATACAAGGTTTCAGTCGTTACGGCGGAGGTATGGATGGCTTTCTCCGGGACGCCGGCATCCTTGAGAAAGGCCGTTATCTTCTGTAAATCGCCTTTTAACGCGGTGTAGCCCTCATTCATACTATTGGCGCGCCGGTTAAAGCTGCCTTCCCATACGGCAAGATCGGAAGCAATAATCCGATCGGCAGAGCCGGTAACAGTGATTTCCTGCCCGGCGTATTTTTTATACTGCAATACCGTGCCGGACACGATAATTGCGGTCAGGACCAGGGCCAGCAACAGGCATAAGCCCAAAAATGCCACTTGATACTCTTTAATTTGGCGCCACATGATTCAACTCTTTCTGAAGGGTTTGCCCTTTCATCATAGCACTTTCCCGAAAACTATTGATCGGCAAAATCCCCGGAAAGTTATCTTTTCCGGGGATTGAGGAACGGTTTGTGAGAGAGGGAAGAAATCACTCTCCCTTCTACTTGGGCATGTTTTTCTCAATTTCCTGGCGTTGCTGGGTAAAGGTTTCCAAACGCTTTTTAAGGGATTCGGCGGCGACACTGCCAGGCTCCGCCTTGGGTTGCCCATCCTTTACGACGGCAATGGCCCGATCCAGCGAGGTTAGCTTAATCATCGCAATCAGTTTGTCCATTTTTGCCTCCGCCCCGGGAATGGTTTTGGCAAGGTTGCGAATTTCGGTTTCCTTGGCTGCAAACGTTGCGGCACCCGGTTCTGAAGTACTTAAGATTAGAGCCAGCGACTTGAGCTGGGATGTTTTCTCGTCCTTGCCCGGCAGGAGTTCATCCATCTGCTTTTTAAAAGTTTGGGAGATGGTGCCGTCCAGGGCGCGATTTTTCTTGGCGCTGGCCTCCATCACCTGATCCAGGGTTTGTGGGGCGGCAGGTGCAGGGGCGGGTGTTGAGCCAGGCTTGCCTTCGGTTTTATTGTCGCCGGTTAACCCGTTTAAAATGCTGGGATCGGACAAAAGCAGCATGGCCAAAGCCAGGAAAGAATTATCGTCGATGCCTTTGTCCGGCGGCGTACTCTGCTGGGGTGATAAACCGGGTATTTGCCCAGGAAGCCCTGGGATTTGTTGTGGCAAGCCAAAAAGCTCCGCTCCGCCGGTATACCCGAAAACACCTGGTGCGGCAAAGCCGGCATAGGGCCCAAACATCGAGTTCTGGGTCGCCCGGCTTTGATGGAGCAGCATAATGGCTTCCGGGGACATATAGGAATTCAGAAACGATGTCTGCTGAAAAATCTGCGGCTGCGGGCCAAGATAACCAATTCCACTCATGTCAAACAACACTCCTTCCAAGTACTACTATAATAAAACCCGGTGATGAATAGTTATTTTTTTATTAATAAAATATTTTTACAAAAATTTAGAGAGCATCCCTTGATGAACGATAGCCCTGGACATGTACTGAAAGTGGATATGGAGATTTAAAAACAATACGAACGAAGCCAATTTGCAGAATAGCCAGATATAACGCGAATATCCCTGAAAGAAGCAAGCGCCCCCTGTAGCCAGGAAGCGCTTGTTTTTAGGTGGTTTGGGCAATACGTGGTCGCTACACCACCGAGAAAAGATGACTATTGATAACATCGGTATAACCCCAGTTTGTATCGTCAAAGTCAAAGGTCTCTATGAGGCCATTGCCTTGCGCAACGGAGTTGACATCCGTACCCGTGTTATCGAAATACCCGGAGATTCTAAGAATATCCCCATCGGAGAAAGTGATGACAAGCGTATCCACAAACGAATCGCTATCAGCACTGGTGCCCACCAGGGATACAATATCGGAGGTTTGCCGGACGCCGAAGTTAACCGTATCACCCAGGATTGAAGCATCGTCATCGATAATGGTCGTTCCGTCATAACTGGCAAAGAAATAATAATAGTCATCACCGGAGACATCGTACAGGATGTTGTTGCCGACGCCGCCATCCAGGGTATCGTTGCCGGTGCCGCCGGAGAGCAGGTCATTGCCCTCCTGGCCCCACAAATCGTCGTCTCCACCGGCGCCAAAAATGGTGTCGTTACCGGCCATGCCTCTCAGCATGTTATCATCCGCATCGCCTGTAATATCGTCGTGACCGCCACCGCCCACAACATGCTCCATTGCCGAGGATAGCCAGCCAATAGACGCGGCGCCATCCGTTAATGTCCCGGCATTCAGATTAATCGTGAGGTTATGCGCGCTGGTTACGGCAGAGAAATCGATCGAGTCATTGCCGCTGCTGTCAATAATCGTATCCGAGCCGAAATTATTGCTGAAGAAATAGAAATCGTTGCCGGTGCCACCATTCAGCGTGTCATTCCCGGTGCCGCCGTAAAGGCTGTCATCACCGTCAGCAGCCACAATGGAATCGTTGCCGCCACCGCCTCGAATCTCGTTGGCAACGTTTGAACCGGTGAGGCGATCCGCGCCGCTGCCACCCCATACATCCTCGATATTGGTGCCGAAGTTGGTAACGCTATTGGTGCCAGCGGTTGCCGTACCGGATGCCAGGTTGACGGTAACGGAGGAAAACAGGGCGCTAAAGTCCAGCCGATCGAATCCGCCGCCCTCGTAGATGGTATCGATGCCGAAGTTTTCGAAGAACTCGTAGACATCGTTACCAACGCCACCTTCCAGGATGTCGTTGCCGGTGCCGCCGTTTAATGTATCGTCGCCAATGCCGCCGGTCAGGTCATCGTTACCGCCCAGGCCGCCACGGTAATCGTTGCCGCTGCCGCCGGTTAACGTATTGGCGCCATCGTTTCCAACAATATAGTCGTTTCCGGTGCCGCCATTGGCTATCTCAAATCCCCACACGCGCATTTGGGGGTTGGCGCCGATTTGAAGCGTGCGGTTCTTCAGGTGGATAACCACATCATCCGTCTCGTTTGCGGCATACAGTTGATCGAATGCCCGGTTGGAGGCATAGATCACTTCGATATTGCTGATCACATCCACCTGGCCACCCTGATGGATTTGGCCGGCAGCCGTGTCGTAATAAATATCGTGGTTTAAACTGTCGCTGTAATCTATCGTGTCGATGCCATTACCGCCATTAATGGTATCCGTACCCACCTCGCCAGGCACTTCATAGAAGTAGTCGTCGCCCTCATCCCCGTAAAGGTAGTCGGATCCGGCACCGCCGCTTATGGTGTTGTCGCCGTAGTTGCCGTAGATCGTGTCATTGCCGCTGCCGGCAATCACTTCGTCAAAGTACCGGGCTTCCATAATGTCCAGGCCCGTTACCTGGTAATTACTCATGTTGTAATAAATATCGGTGGTTGCATTGCCCGCATTAAACACATCACCGTAAGCATGGGTGCCATAAATCTTTTCGATGTTAATCAGCGTATCGATATCCCCGTTAAACAGGACGATGTTCTGGACGGCGTCAAACATAATGGAATCCCAACTGCTCTGGTAGATAACCGTATCAATGTTATCGCCGCCGTTAATCTCATCACTGCCGTTATTGGCGTACTTATAGAATGTGTCATTACCCAGTCCGCCATCCATTACGTCGTCCCCTTCGTTGCCAATCAGCACATCGTTGGAGGCGCCGCCAAAGAGCGTGTCATCGCCAAGGCCACCACGCAGGGTATCATTGCCGCTTTCGCCCCAAAGCTCGTCATTGCCGCCCAGGCCGGTAATGGCGTCGTTTCCGGACCATCCCTTCAGGGTATTCGCAAACGCGTTTCCGGTAATGATATCGTGGCCTGAACCGGCCCAGACATTCTCAAACCCCAGCACATGGGTTACTTGCCCTGTAACACCGGAAATGCGGCCATTGTTGAGGTTAATCACCACCCCGTCATTGTCGGATCCGGTATCAATCCAGTCTGCATTGGAGTCGGAGCCTACCAGTTTCTCAATACTCACAATGGTATCGCTATGGTAACCGCTGGCACTGTACCGGGAAATATAGGGTGCGGGGTTCAGGCCGTTCATGTGGGTTAGATAGGCCGTAATGGCGGTTGTTCCGCTGCCCTGGTAGCTTAGCGTATCAATGCCGGCATCGCCGTCATAGCTATCGCTGCCGTCATCGTGAATGGCGGTGAACAGGTCGTTTCCACCGTCTCCATCCACGGTGTCGTTGCCCCAGCCTGCTTCTATCGTGTCATTCCCGGTATTCCCCTTGAGGAAATTGGACACGCTGCTGCCGATGATTTTATCATGGCTGGATCCACCAATAGCCCTTTCGAAACCGGCAATGGAAACCACGCCGGAGTTGGAGCCGTTCACCTTTCCCAAGTAGAGGTCGATTGTAATGCCGTTGGCATCATCGCTTGCAATAATTTCATCCGTGTTACCCGTGGAGGCGGATACAAATTCAATCTCTGCAATCTTGTCTTCCGTAGAGCCTCGTACGATACGGCCGTTATGCACGTTCATGGAGATTGCCGTCAGGCCTTCGTAATAAACGCCATCGGTTCCGGCGCCGCCATAAATCGTATCATTGCCGTCGCTTACGGCCTCATAAAAGTTATCGTTCCCAATATCACCGTACATGGTGTCGTTGCCAATGCCGCCGCGGATGACGTCATTGCCGCCCGCGCCGTTTAAAAAGTCGTTGCCCGCATTGCCGTTAATTGTGTCGGCACTGCTCGTCCCGGTGTAATTATCGCCGATAATGCCGCCGTTGAAAGTTGCCATAGATGATTCCGCTCCTACTTATTATGCCAATATGTGTTTGTTTTGTGATTCAACCATAAGAAATCAACTGCATTCGATTAGTGGCCTGCTTTAGCAAGCTATATCATTACTTACTGTATAAAATATAGATTTTCAAAAAATTGACGTTAAGATTTGCCCCTAAAGATTTCGTTAAACTTGACTGAAGAATAGAAAAGTGTGAATTCAGGCCATTTTCCGCCGGATATCCATGGATATTGTTTCGCAGTACTCAATGAAGTTTTCTTCAGTTATATCAATTTTTTTTAAGAACCCAGGGGTAAATCTTACAAATATTTAATAAAATGCGCCAATTCATACCGACCTGTCTGAACTATAATGCCTTTTCAAGGGATTTTAAGTGCCTAAAATACTTCTATTAAAACGCAACAGGCGGCTTATTATTTCTGAGTGAAGCTTTAACGCCTCTAAGCGTATCGGTATCCCATTGAACAAAGTGCGCATCTGGCAACAACTCAACCATCGTGCGCAGCGCCTGCAGAACTTGTGGGCTGGATAGTGGTAAAGCCGTTTTTTCCTCAAGCATTCTTAATTTTTCAGGATTATTTTCATGGAGCAAACGAGCCAATCCTTGCTTAGTAACCTGGGGCGTCATAGAATGCGCAGTTAATGGCACAAAGCCTTCCTCCGGCAAATAAATGCCCAGCACATTGGTAATGACATCGCGTCGTTGCCTGGCATCAGCTTGCGGATCCTGGTGACGGATATTGACACGGATGAGCTTGTAAAGGCCATCGTTCTTAAGCCCAAAATGCTGCCGGAATGATTCCCGTACGCCACCTTGAGTAAACCACGCTTGATGATGGTCAATAATATCAATACAACCTGCAACCGTTTTTCCACCTTTGTTAGACAAATCTTCATCAATTGTTGGGATATCCTCGGCCTTTAGCGCTATGATATTATTTGGGTTTAATTCGGTCGAAACATTTCCTAAAACGTTTTCGCTTCTTTGGCCTACAACAGCTCTGCCCTGATAATGCTTTTGTCCCCCCAACGCTTTTGCGGCACTGGCAATGGCCTGCCGAGTGTCCAAGGGGATAGCAGCCAAGGCATCACGAACTTCAGGCTGTTCAAGAACTTTTCGATTTCCTGCAACATCAGCTCGCCAATAGGCATCTTGGCTGGCGCGAGCTTCTGCTTTTAAGACAAGCCGGCTATGCCTTTCGTCTTTCCAATAGAGTGGATAGCGCTTCTTTAAAACAGCAGCCATCTTCTCGTTATCAGATGCGGTTTTTCCGAAAGCAGGGCTTGCAGACCCAAGGGTGGCCTGCGGGAGTGAAACGGGGCGGAATCCACTGATTTGCATGATAATCTCTCCATTTACAGCAATGTAAATTGCAGACTTGTACACAGCCCTAGAAAAACTCCTAAAGCGCATTAATTGCATTATCCTAAGAAAGGTAACAAATGTTAATATCCCGCAGCACCCCTAATTGCCATAACTGAAGCACAACAGTGTAAGCCCAATAACAAACGTTTTTCGGGATGCTTCTTGATTGCTCATGACCTTTATTCATATTTCTGATTTAAGCGGATCTCTCCTGAGCAGTATTCAATATTTGTTTTATTTCTTTGTATGATTTGCTAAAGTTTAAGCTGGCGCTTTTTATAGACGTATTCAGTCACGTTTCTGCAATTTAAAGTTGCAGTAAGTGGAGAGATGACTCCAATGCAAATTACAGGATTTCGTACCATCTCAAACCCAAAGGTCACCTTTGGAACGGCCACCCCTGTCTCCCGTCACGACCCTGATGATGAGAGAATGCTTAAAGTTCTAAGACAGCGTTATCCGAAATACTGGCAAGATACTCGGCAACACTACCTTTATGAAAGGGCATTGGCATATTCCAGCCAAAAATCATACTGGCAGTGCGATATAGAAGC
>CALAJO010000027.1 GCA_937922745.1 uncultured cyanobacterium | reverse complement strand
GTCATTAAGGGCAGCATCGTTAATCCAGCCAGCACACGCGGCACAACCAGGTAGCGTATCGGGCTGACGCGCAGCATTTTCAAGGCGTCCACCTGCTTTTGGATTTGCATGGTTGCCAGTTCCGCCGCAAAGGCCGAACCTACCATCGCGATAACGGCAAACCCGGTCATTAGCGGGGCAAGCTCCCTGAGGATGGATACGGCGACCAGTGCGCCCACCAGCTCCCCGGCGCCCTGCTTGGTCAATTCCTTGGAAACCTGTAGGGATATGACCATGCCGGAGAACAATGTCAGAATCAGCGAAATGCCCAGTGCGTCCACGCCCACAAAAGCAGCCTGCTCCAGGAATTGCTTGAGACCTATGCGACCACGGATGAGAAACCCAAAAGAGGCCCCCAGGTTTTGGCTGGCCTGGCCGACAGTATAAAAAAAGTCCTGCGAGCCCTTGCGAAAGGACGTGAAAAAACGCCTCGTAAAGGGAAAAAGTTCCGACCGGTGTTGAGACAGGTAACGCAGCATGGCCTTTTAAGTGCAAACGGATGATACCCCTATCATAGCAGCATCAGTTCGAGAAGAAAGGGCAATGCTGTATGGAGGCTTGAGGCTGCCCTCCGGGCTACAAGTTCATACAATAATCCATCAGTTCCTTGAAGAAACGGTTGACTTGACGAGTTGTCATTTCGTGGCCCGGCTTAACGTTTTGGCGAACATTGCAATTTAGGTAATACGCTTCAATATCCCTGGTGCTGACACGGAAATTGAAACTTCGCATATAGTCTCGAAGGTTTTCATAGTCATATTTAGAAAGATCCATAAATGTAGAAAGCCTTCCTAGAGTTCTGCGATCAACGTTTCTTAAGTAATTTTGCAAAACGGCTTTCCTGAGTCGCGAGTAATTTTTAAATCGATAGATAGGCCTGCGCCAGGCTTGCTGGGATAAGTCAATTATGATTTTGCGGGCATCACCGTCATCCAGACCGTTCTTCTTTTTGGCTAATTTTTGGGCTTGCTTTAATCTTTTATCTAATTGTTTGAGTGTGACGGGAAAACCAACCGAATGAATCCGATCCAAAAGCGCTCTTTTTTCGTCATCACTTAAATTTTGCCCGTTTTTAATTTTATCCTTGGTGGAGGAATGAGTCTCATCATGTATAACCGTCCATAGCCGAGCCAGCCGCTTTGCGAGCTGAGCCTCGCTGAGTTTTTGATGTTTTGAAAACGCAGCAATTCCCAGGTTTAGCAGGTTTGACATGAGAATAATATCTGCCGCGTCACCTAAACCTGGAAAGAATCCAACAATCATGTCCGCAACGGTGTTGAGCAATAAGATATTAGATGTCCGCTTATCCTCGTCGGCTGTTGGTTTAACCCTTGTTTTAGCGTAAAAATCATTTGCCCATGCCGTTAATACATCCGGCATAATGGGGATAAACATACTCGTTCCGCCTAGCCCGCTATCGGCTATATCCAAGATGATGGCTGCTGCAATTTCAGCCCCCTTTCCTACAACCCCTTGGCGGGCTGATAGTTTGGTAAGGATATCGTAAATTGTGTCTCTATTAACGTTTGCCCATTCTTCCAGCCGTTTGTTGACCTGATCATTGCTTCCCGGTTCGCCTTTTTTGGGCTTCTTCTTTTTAACCCCTTTTTCCTTCAAATTAATCCCAAATGGCCACAACCCCGAAAACCGCGTCTCCTCGGCTGGGTGCGCAATACTGTTTCCTGGTTGGAATGTAAAACCTTGGGTGGGCTGTCTGTTTATAGGCGTTTTAACGGGATAGGGATTGACGGCTTGAATCTTCATCGGATACCTGCCTTTTCCAAGCAAAAGGAGAGTAATTCTTGCAGAAACTCCTTAAATTCAGAATCGTTTAAAAAGCCATTATTGAGCGATTTGCCTTTTTGCCGCATTACGGATTCTTCGTAAAATTCGCGGAGTTCATCAGTTGAAGGGACGTCTTGCGGGTCAAAATGGAATTGATGAAAGTGAACTTTCAAAAATCCTCTTAACTTCTGCATATCCGCAGATGTTAATGCTTGGCCTCGCCTTATTTTTTGGCTTATGTCAGGATGAATTCGGCTGCTGGGTATATTCCCAGCTTCATCCAATCCCCAGGGCACGTCAATTTCTGTAACAAGTGGATTGTAAAGGGCATTAGCATAAGATTCCTGGTGATCAAGTTCATTGGACATAATGGCGTTCATCATTAAGGGATCATGTGGACGCATATTCCATGCCCACTCAGCCCATTCCCTTAGAGCATCCGCAATTTCAGGGCTTTCTAGAGGCTGTAGCATAACGGCTTGCTTTTTCTCAGGAGGCTTTGAACGCTCAAACACGCCTAGTCTTCGTTCAGCAGGTTGTGGTGGCGGAGGCGTTTTTTCCTGACGCATACGGCGGATGATTATTTTAAGGTTGGTCAAGTCGGGATCGACCTGGTAAAACCCGAATGAATGAAAGGGCTTTAGAATAACATCTCGATCCGCAGTAATAAAATGCGGGTCATCCAAAAATAGCTTCTCGATTGCTTCGTGCCAGGGACTTGGTTTTAATTCCTTTGGAAATGATTCAGGCCAGGCGGAGGACTGGCGTCTATATGTTTCTTTCATTATCTGCCTTACGTCGGTAATGAAAAGATGGTGTTTGAGTATTTCGACCTTCGCCTCATTGCCTCTGGCTGGAATCCAGAGAGCGCGATCGCGTCTACTATTGCCGCATAATGTTTTTATCTTCGCGATAATTTCCTCGCGCTCGATGGAATTACGGTTAGAGCCAAACTTAATTTTGCTTTGAATTGAAGCACCATAACCGGTATGTAAAAGATTAGCTCTTCTTTTTCTTCCATAAAGTAAAGAAGGTGATAATCCAGAAATAAGCATTGCCTTCTGAACCTTTGAGAGTTAACTATATTTGTAATCAAACCAAGGCTGGATCATAAATTGCGTGATGCGGTTAAAAAAGTTTGTCTAGCAAGATCAGCAGGAAAACCCCGACGCTAATTATCCCGTTGACATTAAAAAACGCTTCGTTAACCCGGCTCAGGTCGGTTTCTGAAACTAGGGATTGCTCGTAAAGCAACATGCCGGCGGTTAAAGCCACGGCTACCCAATAAAATATCCCCAAGCCAAGCCACCAACCGACCAAGGACAAGCAGATGACGGTGAGTACATGGCATGCCCGGCTGAAGGTTAAGGCATGGGCAACCCCAAACGAGGCAGGGACGCTGTATAAACCCGCTTTCCGGTCAAAGTCGGTGTCCTGGCAGGCGTAAATCATATCAAACCCGGCGACCCAGAACAGCACCGCCAGCCCAAACAGGATGGCAGGCAGGGTCATTGTCCCGGTCACGGCAATCCAACCGCCAATAGCGGACGAAGCCAGAGCCAGCCCGAGGACAAAATGGCACAGATTGGAAAACCGTTTGATGTATGAATACACGGAGAGAATGGCAATTGCGAGCGGCAGTAGGTAAAGGCACAATACGGGTAGTTGGGCGGTGGCTAAAACCATCAAGGCGAGGGAAAGCAGGGTTAACATCCAGGCTTCTGCCCGTTTCATCCTTCCGGCGGGGAGTGTTCGGTTTTGGGTGCGGGGATTCCGGCCGTCGATCTCGTGATCAATAATGCGGTTTAGGCCCATGGCGTACGTCCTGCCACCCACCATGGCCAGGATAACCCATAAAACAACTTGAAAGCTGGGCCACTGCGATGCGGAAGCCAGTAAAACGGCAGACATCGCAAAGGGGAGCGCAAAAATGGTATGCTCAAACTTGACGAGATCGGCATACAGCTTGAGTTTTTGAATGAGAAACGTCATCGATTCAGGGGCTTTTGTTCGTTCTTTACAGAAGTACAGTAAAATAGTGCTATAGGTGACATCATGCTACAGAAACAAATTGGATGAAAGCGACCCGGATTCTTTTAACCGCAATAACAGCCGTATTACTGCTGTGGAGCAGCTTGTGGATTTATGAGCGCTACCTGTCCCCGGATCGCAACGGGGCACAGGAGCAGGTATTGGCGCAACGTCAAAATACCCAGCTTATGCCGGATGAAAAAAGCTCTATCCAGATTTACCGCAATGCCAACCCGTCCGTGGTCAACATTACCACCACCGTTCTGAACTACGACTTCTTTCATAACCCGATCCCGTCTCAAGGTAGTGGTTCCGGTGTTATCCTTACCCGCGACGGTTATATCCTGACTAATAACCATGTTATTGAAGGGGCAAAGCGTCTGGAAGTGACCCTGCTAAGTGGGCGAAGTTTTCGCGCGCGGCTGATTGGGGCCGATCCCAGCAATGATCTCGCCCTGCTTAAAATTGCACATACCGAGGATTTGCCTTTCATCAATTTGGGGGTTTCCGATGCGCTCCAGGTCGGTCAGAATGTGTATGCCATCGGGAATCCGTTTGGCTTGAACAGTACGTTAACCACTGGGGTTATCAGTAGCTTGAACCGCACCTTGCGCGCACCCAACGGCCGATTGATGGAGAATATCATCCAGACGGATGCGGCCATTAACCCGGGAAATTCCGGAGGGCCTTTGCTGGACTCCGCCGGGAACCTGATTGGCATTAATACGGCCATTTTTAGCCCTACCGGCTCCAATGCCGGGATTGGGTTTGCCATCCCCGTCAATCGCGCCAAAAAGGTGGCGGATGATCTGATCCAGTACGGCCGGGTGATTCGGCCATACCTGGGGGCAACCTTTAGCCTGGAAGTAACCCCGCGTGTTGCCAAGGCCTTGGACTTACCTGTAAGTCAGGGGGTTATGATAGGTGAGGTTTACCCTAACAGTCCGGCGCAAAAAGCCGGCCTGCAAGGCGGGCAGCAAAAAGTTTTAGTGGGCAACCGGGAGATTGACCTTGGGGGTGATATTATACTGGAAATAGACAATCATCCCGTTACCTCCGCGGATGAGATGATTAGCACCATCGAGTCCAAGGAACCCGGCGATAAAGTCACCCTTAAAGTCTTTCGCCGGGGTGATCTGCTCAATATCAATGTTGTGTTAAAGGAACGTCCGGAGAATCTGTAGATATGGCAACCATCGTAATTGTAGATGATGATCCCTCCATTCTGGAGCTGGTGAAGATCAACCTGGAAATGCTCGGCCACACCGTCATTTCTGCCCCGGACGGCGAAACCGGCTACGCGCTGGTTCAGCAGCACCGCCCAGAACTGGTCGTTCTGGATGTGATGATGCCTGGTGTGGACGGCTATACCGTGTGCCAGCGCATTCGCAAGAATTCGGAAATCAAGGACGTCCCGGTTTTGATGCTGACTGCCCTGGGCGTGGTAGATGACAAGGTAAAGGGCTTTGATGCCGGTGTTGACGATTACCTGGTGAAACCCTTCGAAGTGCCTGAATTGATGGTTCGGGTGCGTGCGCTCCTGCGTCGCTACTCATCGGCCCCGGTTGCTACCGTCACGGAGATTCTCTCCATTGGTGACTTGACGCTAATCCCTGAAAACCTGGAAGTGAAAATCGCCGAGAAGAAAGTGAAGCTGACCCCCACCGAGTTTGAAATCCTGAACTGCCTGGTGCAAAACCATGGCCAGGCCATTTCATTGGGTAAATTGTTGCAGGATGTCTGGGGTTACTCTCCCGATGATGATGTGGAAACCATTCGGGTTCACGTCCGTCATCTCCGCTCCAAGCTGGAAAAAGCCTCTCCCAAAAAGTACATCGAAACCATTTACGGCGGCGGCTATCGTCTTCATCCAGAAGGGATTTCAGGATAGTCTGAGATACTTGAAACAGCAGTTTTAGCTCAATTGGAACGAATTGTATCTTCCGGTATGCGAGTATGGCGGATGTATTCGTTTAAGGGCATTTTGAGTGCGGTGATGGGAAAGCCAATAATGCTACTAACCGCTTTATTGATGGATTGATACGTTTCAAATAATGTGACTTTTGGAACCTGTATTCGAATTTCAGGCCATAAGTCAAATATCGAACGGATAAGTGCTGCCTGCCTGCCATTAATTAAGTATCTTGTTTCACTACCCATATCTGCAAGTGAGATCGTGCTATCGCTTACTTCATGTTCATCAACAGAGAATATATCAATTTCGTCTGCATGCTCGTTTATGGCGTCAATCCATTTTGGGTTAAGTGTAGGCACCATCTCAGGTTTCAACTCGGTGCAGGAAGACGCATCTTTCATTTTTGATATCGCCTGCTTAAGCGCCAGTGCAAGGGCCTGCTTATCTGTCCAGCCAGAAAACAACCTGCCTGAAGCATGATGGACATACCCTTGCATTAAATCCTTATCACTCAATCTTTTCTTCTGCTTGAGCCTGTTTTGAACTTTGATCTCTCCATCTGTATTGTGAAGGCTTTCATAAATACATTGAACAACAAATGTATTGTCTTTTCGTCCCAACCCACTAACGGGCAGAACTGCACCAAACCGAACCGCGTTAGTCACTCGTTGATCCCCAATCTTATCAATGGATTCCAATTAAACCTATAAGCAATTGAAAATTGCCCTAACGTAAAACCGCCTTCCGGACAAGGGAAGGCGGTAATAAAAATTTCAGAAATATGAATTCTTAATGGTGATGTCCGTGAGGCCCATGGGGATGGCCATGCTGCAATTCTTCCGCAGAGGCTTCGCGGATATTCTGGATTTCCACGTCAAAATGCAAGGTTTTGCCTGCCAAAGGGTGGTTGGCGTCCAAAATGACCAGGTTATCTTCAGTCCCAATGACGGAAGCCATAAACGATCCCCCCTCCGGCGCGCCGAATTGAACCATCATACCAGGCTCGGGTTTGGTTTCGCCAAATTGTTCGGCATTCATGGAAAACCGAAGTTCCGGATTGTAAACGCCGTAGGCTTCTTCTGCCTGGACTTGCACATTGCGCTTGTCGCCCACATTTAAACCCATCAGCTGCTTTTCCAGGCCGGGGATAATATTGCCGTGGCCTTGCAAAAACTCAAAGGGCTGTCCGTTGGATTGATCCAGGACATTGCCGGCATCGTCCCGCAGGGTGTAGCTCATGGTAACGACCGAGTTCTCTTTAATCATGGGTGTCGGTACTCCTCAATTTAACATTCAAAGCATATCACATCCTGTTTTGCGCTGCGAATGACGCGATTTGGCTTTTCCATATAAATGAGGCAATGTATTGGGTACACAAGAACCCCCTGGTGATGAAGACAAAGATCAAGGGGCTTGTACTTTCATAAATTTTTGTGCCATAAATTATGATTATCGTAGGAAAGAAAGCTTTAACCGTGACAAGGGTGTCATGTTGACACTTGGCCTTCTTTTCAACTACGCTTAACAATCACATAAGGTAAAAAAGGAGGTTAACCGTTGCCAACCATTGCCCAGCTGGTCCGCAAAGAGCGTAAAAAGGTCCAGGAGAAAACCAAGTCGCCAGCGTTGATGTCCAATCCGCAGAAGCGGGGCGTTTGTACGCGGGTTTATACCACGACGCCCAAAAAGCCCAACTCTGCGTTGAGAAAAGTGGCACGGGTCCGGTTAACCAACGGTTACGAAGTTACCGCATACATTCCGGGCGAAGGCCATAACCTGCAAGAACACTCTGTGGTAATGATTCGTGGCGGCCGGGTAAAGGATCTTCCAGGGGTTCGCTACCACATTATCCGCGGTGCGCTGGATACGGCCGGCGTGAAAAACCGCAAGCAAGGCCGCAGCAAGTACGGCACCAAAAAGGTTGAAGTCGCGGGCAAAAAATAAGCCCAGCTCGCTGATGCCTGCCGTTAAATTTTTGCCTCAAAACAAGATATAGGAGTTTTAAAGTCCATGCCCCGTCGTTATAAACCTGCTAAACGAGTTCCTGCGCCAGATCCCATTTTTGGTGACGTGGAGGTTGCCAAGTTCATTAACCGTTTGATGAAGCGCGGCAAAAAAAGTACTGCTGAAAGAATTCTCTATAGTTCGTTGAATATCCTGGAGCAACGTGTGCCTAACGAAAAGCCGCTCCAAGTGTTCCAGACCGCCTTGAAAAAAGTGACCCCGCTGGTTGAGGTAAAAGCTCGCCGTGTGGGTGGCTCCACGTATCAGGTTCCGGTGGAGGTTCGTCCGGATCGTGGTTCCGCACTCGCTTCCGGCTGGATTATCAAGTTTGCCGGTCAGCGCTCCGGCCGCACCATGGACGAAAAACTAGCCGAGGAACTGCTGGCAGCCTACCGTGGCGAAGGTCTTTCCATCAAGAAGAAGGACGATACCCACAAAATGGCTGAAGCCAACAAGGCTTTTGCTCACTATCGCTACTAATTGCAAGCGGTATAGCGTACAATACACTGTTTAAAATTACGCACGACAAGACAACGATAAAGAGGACCTAAGAATCGTGGTTAGAAGCGCCCCGCTAGAACGAGTAAGAAATATCGGGATTGCCGCGCACATTGATGCCGGTAAAACCACTACAACCGAGCGTATCCTGTACTACACCGGGAAAGTCCACAAAATTGGTGAAGTACACGAAGGTACCGCCGTAACCGACTGGATGGAACAGGAGCGCGAGCGGGGCATTACCATTACCTCTGCCGCGATTACCACGTTCTGGAAAGATTACCAGATTAACATTATCGATACCCCTGGCCACGTTGACTTCACCATTGAGGTTGAGCGTTCCCTACGTGTACTGGATGGTGTGGTCGCCGTCTTCTGTGCCGTTGGCGGTGTCCAATCCCAGTCCGAAACGGTTTGGCGCCAGGCTAATCGTTACAACGTACCCCGGATGGTCTTTGTCAACAAGATGGATCGTGTTGGCGCCAACTTCCCGCGCGTTCTGGATCAAATCCGCAACCGCCTCGGCGCGAATGCTCATCCGATTCAGTTGCCCATCGGCAGCGAAGATCAGTTCAAAGGGATTATTGATCTCGTTGAAATGAAGGCCTATATTTACAAGAACGATATCGGCACCGATATTGAAGTTGCCGACATCCCGGCCGAGTACAAGGAAGAAGCCGAAGCTGCCCATGCCAGCTTGATTGAAGCCATTGTGGAAACCGATGATGTCTTGATGGAAAGCTACCTCGAAGGCAATGCCATTGAAACCCAGGCTCTGAAAAACGCACTGCGCCAAGCGGTCTGCGAAGTGAAGATTGTGCCCGTAACTTGCGGTACCGCCTTTAAGAACAAGGGTGTACAGCTGTTGCTGGATGCCGTTGTCGAATACCTGCCGTCCCCGCTGGATGTTCCTGCGATTCGCGGTGTATTGCCCAACGGTGATGAAGCCGAACGTAAGAGCGATGACAAAGAACCCTTCGCCGCCCTCGCATTCAAGATCATGACCGATCCTTATGTCGGCCGCTTGACCTTTGTTCGGGTTTATAGCGGTACGCTGCAAGCCGGTAGCTACGTAATGAACACCACCAAGGGCAAGAAAGAGCGCATCAGTCGTCTCGTTCAAATGTCTGCGGATCAGCGCAACGAGATCCAGGAAGTTCACGCTGGTGATATCTGTGCGGTTGTTGGTTTAAAAGATACCACGACCGGCGATACCCTCTGTGTAGAGAATGCCCCGATTATCCTGGAATCTATCCATATCCCAACCCCGGTTATCTCGATTGCGATTGAGCCAAAAACCAAGGCCGACCAGGAAAAGCTGTCACTTTCCATGAGCAAGCTGGCGGAAGAGGATCCAACCTTCCAGGTTCGCCAGGACGAGGAAACCGGCCAGACCATTATCTCCGGTATGGGTGAGCTTCACCTGGAGATCATCGTCGACCGTCTGCTCCGTGAGTTCAAAGTCCAGGCAAATGTGGGTAAACCGCAGGTTGCCTACCGTGAAACCATCACGAAGGAAGTCGAAGTCGAGTCCAAATACGTCCGTCAGTCGGGTGGTAAAGGTCAGTACGGTCACGTCTGGCTCCGCCTTATCCCGCAAGAGCGTGGCGCTGGTTACAGCTTCGAGAACAAGATCGTGGGTGGCGCGATTCCCAAGGAATACATCCCTGCCGTTAACAAGGGGATTGAAGAAGCCCTTTCCGGTGGCGTTATGGCTGGTTACGAAGTTATCGACTTCAAAGTCCAGCTGTTTGACGGAAGTTACCACGATGTTGACTCCAGCGAGATGGCCTTTAAGATTGCCGGTAGTATGGGCTTTAAGGACGGCGTGAAAAAAGCGGGTCCTCAACTGCTTGAGCCGGTGATGAAAGTCGAGATCGAAGTTCCTGAAGAGTTTATCGGTGATGTTATCGGTGATCTCTCCAGCCGTCGTGGCCGCGTTGAAGGTATGGAACCCATTATGGGTACCCAAACCCAGCGTGTTCGCGCAATGGTGCCGCTTGCGGATATGTTCGGCTACGCAACCGATATCCGCAGTAAAACCCAGGGCCGTGGGACGTTCAGTATGGAGTTTGCCCAGTACGAACCCATCCCATCCAATATTGCCGAGACCTTGATTTCCAAGTTCCGCGGCAGCCAGGAAGCGGTTGTATAACTCGAACTAAAAGAATATTCTTTAAAACGCTTCTGCGATCAGTCGCAGAGGCGTTTTAATTTTGACAGGATTATTCCTCAATTAAGCAAGCGCTTTTATAATAGGAATTAAACCCATGTTAAAGGGCAACAAAGGAGAGAGATTGATGCGTGCGCAAAAATATCTAAGTCTTGGGATGGCTTTGGTCTTACTAACTTCGGTTTGCGGAGTGGGTTGGGCAAATAATGGCTACGGTTCTGGCCTTCAGTTATCACAAAGCCCTAATACTTATAGTACTCAGCAACCCGCTGTGGATACCCGCATCAATCCGGATGATTTTGCATTGCGTGGCCACCTCACCACGATTCCCAAGGGCACCATCCTGATGGTTAAGATGGATCATCCCTTAAGTTCGTATTCTTCCAAGGTGGGAGACGCGATAACCGCCCTGGTTGAAGCCGATGTTTACTTGGATAACCAGATCATCGTGCCGATGGGTTCCCAAGTGGAAGGGGCTGTCACCGGCGTCACTTCTGCCGGGCATTTGGGCAAGCATGGGGCTATCGAAATGCAGTTCCATTCCATTCGCACCCCGCAGGGTGCCCTGATTCCATTCCGCGCCCATGTGGTGACCGATGATGGCACGGGTGTACTCAAAGCCAATACCGATCAAGCGCGTGTGTTTCAATCGCTAGGTGTGGCTGCAGGTGGCGCCGCTGCGGGCACGATTGCCGGTCTTGCTGCCGGAAGCATCCTGGGGAGTGCTGCAACGGGTGCAACCGTTGGGTTAGCTGCGGGCAGCGTTGCAGGCATTGGTTACGCCATTGTGCGAGAAGGCAAGCAGATGGTCATTCCAAGTGGCGCCCGCATGAGCATCATTGTGGATCAGCCGGTTGCTGTGAACTAACTAGGCCGAGGATAGGAGTAGATCCAGGCGTTATTCGTCTGGGCAAAGCCATGCTCTTGTAGAAAGGCAACAAGTTTTGGTATTGCTCTGGCCACATCGCGCCTTGCTTCTTCTGTCTTGATGCGGACGCGGTAATCGCCACCACTTTCACGCCGAATCGAGACGATGGCATCCATATCCTGGCCGGGACGTTTGATGGATATCGAACCTTCAGGAGACCATGCTGAAGAAACAACGAGGTCTGATCCAAAGGCATCTTTTAATTTTTTCAGGTTTGTTAGTAGGGCAGCTTCATAGCCAGCTCTTGCAGAGTCAGAAACAGCGACGCGTCTTCTTGCATAAGCAGGCCGGCCATTGATTTCGAATCTTTCAGCCGTATTTCCTTTGCCAAAATGGGCGTTTGATGCCGCCCTTGATGTTGGACGCTGCATGGCATATCCGCTCATACGTGCAATTTGCATTGGTATTCTCCTAAAATTGAATTCCCCATGGAAGGCGCTCCACAACACGAAACCCCATATCGGGCCCGTGAGGACACGATATGAGAGAACGCGACTGTAAAATGGCCCTCACTGCGACCACAATAAAACAGATATTTTTAATCGATCAAGTTTATTTCATTAAAACTGTTAAAAAACTTAACTAAATCAATTCCCTGATAGAGGGATCTGTTTAGTCAGGCGTTTGGCTTGCTTCTTTGGGCGGGGCGGGTGGTGCAGACTCGCCGATGAGTTTATTCAGCAGACGTGTCGTTGTCATCCCCGCGATGACCGCCCCGGCTAAGCCCAGCGCCGTGCCAAGTATAGGTGTGGCCACCAGGCCGTATATCGGAACAAATATTAAACTGCCAACATGGAACGATACCAGCGACTTGAACAACTCTTTGCCGCCCGCCAGTAAGGTTTTGCCCAGCTTCGGCAACAGGCCTTCGTGATTCTGTTCGCCATGCTCGTATGTGCGGCGCATGGCATCAAAAACGCCAAACAGGATCAAGCCGATGTTAATGCCGGATACCCCTGCGGCCACCGCTCCGCCCTGGCCGGAGAAGAGTTTGCCGATATTACGGAAGTGATCGCCCAAGATGCCGTATTTGATGTAATTGCCGACACCCATTTTGGGAGCGCCTTCCGGCAACTGGTTCAGCAGGCGGCCCTCCTTTAAATTCGCCCGAACATCGGCAAAGTTTTCCGATACGGCGGTTTTCCAGGCTTTAAACGGGTTGTTTCGGTACCCTTCAATGTCCTTCAATGTTTGCCGACCGATGCCCAGCACGTTGTTCCCACTATAAGCCTGCATGTCATGCACTCGCTGCTCCCACACGCGCTGGTAAGCGCTCAGGTTGCTGTTCATTACGGCACGGGTTTCCGGCTGCAAATGCAGCTTGTTCATCACCCATTCCAGGGTTTCGTGGCGGTTGAGGATTGGATCTAGCCGTTTATCGGCCATGGTTAGAGAACGCAGGAACCAGACGCGCTCGGTAGTATCAATGGCTTTGCGTGCAATGCCTTGGTTGGCGGCATGGGCCATGGCCGTTACGCCGATTTCGGCTTCCACAGGGATAATCTCTGCCTGCTGAAACGGATTTTTATCCTTTTTGCGCTGGGCAGGCATGGCTGGAGCAGACCATGGATATGGCTGTGGTGAAAATCCATTGATGGACGATCCTTCGAACGCCATACAGACCCCTCTTGTCCCTGTTACCTTCTCGTATGCCTGTCACAACATCATTCAGGCATAATACGGGCTTCATGTGGATAAAAACGTTTTGAAGGCAGTTTGTGCTAGGATCCCACTATCCCTAGGCACTTGTGTTACGGCCTTGCAATTAATGTTTAATTGAAATAAACAGGCGAATGTTGAAAATGAACCGCATAATCATTTGTTTCACGGCCTTCTTTATGATGGGCATCCTGGTTGCTGGGTGCCGAGGCCCGTCGGAAAGTGATTCGACTAGCGCGTTTGATAAGCCAGAGCCCGCCGGTAAAACCCAAACCCCGTATGGAATATACCGCATACAGCCAGGCCACGGGCAAGGCAAGTGGCAACAACCCAAGGAGGCCTCCACCTGATGGTGCAACCTGAATTCGGCGCGGATCTGTTTAAAATCCGGGTGGGCGTAGTGGTTTTTGATCTCCAGGCGCGTTTGTTGTTGGCGCGACAAAACCAGCGCGACTTTTGGGTTTTACCAGGGGGAACGTTAGAGAAGGGAGAAACATTAGCGCAATGCGCGTGCCGGGAAATTCGGGAGGAAGCCGGGTTGGAAGTGGCTATCGGCCCGATGTTGTATGTAGGAGATTTTTTTACGCCCACCGGCAAGCAGATATTGGACGTGGTGTTTTATAGCCGGCTTCTGGGAGGGGAGCTTGTACCCGAAACCACGCAGAATATTGACGAAATCCGGTTTGTCTCGCTGGCGGAGGCACGGGCCTTTACGTTAAAGCCCCAACCTGTCTTTGAACGGCTCCTTCCGGCCTGGGAAACTGGAGAATGGGAAACTGGGCAATACCTAGGGAAATATAGCTAAGATACATGTTTCTAAAGGCCTCTTTCTGCAAATCCTTCGATTAGCGCACGGTAGAGAGACTGTTCATTAGGCCCTTCTATCAGCATATGGGCCAATTTATCCGGTTGGGTTCCGCCAGGTGTGTGCGTCCCGTCTCTATAAGTGTCAATTCGGAGTACGGTGGTCATATTTAACGTAACACACGTTTTAGGGTTCTGCCTGGTAAGCTCCTGAGCAAAGGTTTGTAATTGCGGATAAGTCACTCTGCCAGGTTCGCCCGGCGTATCGGATAACCTGATATTATTGATTGAGCGAGCTGCAAATCGGATGGGCGGGATCACAATTAACCTCCAAAACGCTAATCGACTTTTGATGTCTGTTACTAGAGAACCCGGCCAGAATCCAAAATTGCTAAAAAGAAAATTCTCAAAATTGCCTGGAATACAAATCATCTGCCTTATTGCTAGATATTTTGGCTGGGATCGGAGTACAATAACGGTACTGATACCGATTGCAGAGTGTGTTCGCTTACAATGCCAAGCCCCGTTACCACCCCTGTAGCCCAGGATGCTGTCCTTAAGCCGGGTATAGAAGGGTATGGATCCCTGTTTAAGAATAAGGATTTTATGGCGCTGTGGCTGGGTCAGCTTTTGTCCCAATTGGCCGATCGCATTATCTTTGTGGTCTTTATTACCCTCATTGTGACCCATTTTGGCCCGGCGGCCAGCCTGAAGAGCTACTTGTACATTGCCTTTACTATCCCGGCCATCATTTTAACCGCGGCGGCCGGGGTGTTTGTCGATCGGTGGCATCGGCGCAAGACCCTGGTGGGAACGAATATTTTGCGGGCGTTCATTGTGGCGTTAATCCCGCTTGCGGTTCAAACCAATTCGCTGATGGGGCTGTATGCTTGCGCCTTTGGTATTTCCGCCGTAACGCAGTTCTTCGTGCCGGCGGAGTCTGCCACCATCCCTATGATTACGCGGCCGACGCAGTTGGTGGTGGCGAACTCCCTGTTTACCACTACCATGATGGGGTCGGTTATTTTCGGCTTTGCCCTGGGCGACCCGTTGATTGAGCTTTTTGGCTTAAGGGAAGTGCATTGGGCCATTATTGGTCTGTTTCTGTTGTCCTCTGTTGCCTTGGCTTTTGTCCATGCTGGGCATCCGGCTTCTCGCAAGAAGGATTCCGGTAAGGAAGCCATCAAGTCCGCCTTCCAATCTTTCTGGGAGGAGATGAAAGAAGGGATTCACTACCTGATGGAAGACAAGGCCGTGCTGTATAAGATTATCAAGCTGGCCGTCCTGTTTTCCTATGTCGTGGCCATGTGTATCCTGTTTAACCATTTCGCGGAAGCGTATCTATATGCGGATCCGAAGATTGCGGCCCGAAAATTTGCCTGGATTATTACCTTTAGCGGTATCGGTATGGTTTTGGGCTCCCTTACGGTTGGCAGATGGCTGCGTCATTTTGCCAGGGGCAAGCTGGTGTATACCGGATTCCTGATTGTTGGCGCCGGGTTGCTCGCGCTCATTTTGACGATGTTCCTGTCCAAACGGTCAATTTTTCCCGTCCTCTTCCCCTATCTAGACTGGCGGGTATTGTATTCGCATGCCATTGCTGTCATTCTGGGAGTAGGTGCGGCACTGGTTGCTGTGCCCCTGCAATCCCTTTTGCACGAAACCATTCCAGAAGACAAACGCGGTAAGATTATGGGAGTACAGTTCACCTTGCTCAGCGCGTTATCCAACATCCCTGTTTTATTAGCCGGTGTTGGCGTGGACTTGCTGGGGGTTGCGCCGATGTTGGCTGTGCTGGGAATCCCCCTCTTGATCTTGGGGGGTAAAGGCTTGTACCATCGTATAAAAATGGGTAACGGGGATTATGCTCCAACTTGGTAAAAAGCGTCTGTTTCCGTTAACAGAACCCAAAATTTATCTCTCCATCAGCAGTGAAGGGTTTGGTCACTCCAGCCGGGCATTGGCCATTGCCAGGGAATTTCCCAAGGCGGATGTGCTGATTGGTTCCTACGGCTATGCGTTGGATCGTATTCGGCAGTACGGCATCAATACGGTGCCGGTAACGCAGGAGTATAAGCTGCTGGGATCGCAAGGCAGCTTTGATGTGGGCAAAACCATCCTGCAAAACCAGGCTTCTCTGTTGGCGTTTAACCAAATGATCTCCGAAGAGCGTGATATTATGCGGGCCAATGGCGTAACGCTGGTTGTTGCCGATGGCCGCATTGCCCCTGTTATTGCAGCCTCTCGTCTGGGAATCCCATGTTTGGTTTTAACCAACCAAAGCGATTTTTATCCGTTTTTCCAGCACGATTCCGCCCTGGTAAAGCTATTCGGCAAGTCTTTCGAGTTGTGGATGCGTAGCTGGCTCTCCAGCGCGGATGAAATCCTGATCCCCGATTTTTACCCGCCGGATACGATTTGCCTGTTCAATTTGTCGCCATCCTTCCACGTGAAAAAACGAACCCATTTTTTGGGGCCGTTGGTGCCTTGGCAGCGGGACGAAGTGGTTCCGGCAGCGCGGCCGGAAGGGTACGCGCATTATGTGGTGGTGAGCCTGGGAGGGCATGCCTACCGCCAGCCGCTACTGGATGCCGTGTTGAAGATTGCGCCGCAATTTCCCCATGTGCGCTTTGATTTGCTGACCTCGTTGCATGTATTTGCCTTGCCACAAAATGTGAAGCGGGTAGGCTGTGTCCATGATGCTGCCCCGTTATTTAAGGCGGCTGATTGTGTAATAACCCAGGCCGGCCATAGCACGGCAATGGAGCTGATTACGCTGGGCATTCCCTCGCTGGTGGTGCCGGATATGTTGCAGAGCGAACAGGAAAACAATGCCCGCCGGATGGAAGAGCTGGGCGTTGGGCTTCGGGTGGAATATGAAGATTTGAAGCCGCACCCTTCAGTCCTGGCCAAATCGCTCGATATGTTACTAACCCAGCCCCGGTATAAGCGAAGTGTCGATCAACTGTCTCAAAAAAGCGCCAATTTGAAAGGTTCCCAGCGGGCGGCTACACTATTAACGGAATATGCGCATCGCTTGCTGGCATATTAAGGTACAGCTAAAAGCAGAAGGATGACAAACGGAGTGGAAGAATCAGGCGGATTTCATCTTTCATTTGAAAAGATCCTGCTGTTCAGCGTGATCCTGTTTATCTGGATTTCCGTAGTCGTTTTGGAAAAGCTGATGCCGCATCAATCTGCCGCGATCCTGGTGCTGGGGTTGATTGTGATGTATGGCGTGATGATTACGCTGGCCCACTGGCACCATCGTCGTAAGATTCATAAAAACGGCCCCGTTCTTCCCTTCGATCCGGATTACCAACCGCTGGTGAGCGTGGTGGTTCCGGCTCATAACGAAGCCCTGGTAATAGCCGACACGATAGAGAACCTAATGGCCTTGGATTATCCCCGGTTTGAATTGTGGGTGTTCGATGACCGCAGTACCGATGGCACGGCAGACGTATTGGCCCAGCTCGCCCGGCAATACCCCGATCGGTTTCGCTACGAGGTTCGGCCGGAATCTTCCATGCCCGGTAAATCTGCCGTGCTGAACGATGCCCTGATGCGAACCCGCGGCGACATTATCGCGGTGTTTGACGCCGATGCCCGTGTGCAGCCGGACTTTTTGAAGCGTACGGTTCCGGTGCTGTCCGATCCGGGGGTTGGGGCCTTGCAGGTTCGCAAGGTGATTATGAATGCGTCAACTAACCTGCTGACACGCTGCCAGCACCACGAATACATTATGGATGCCCATATCCAGATGGGGCGCGACATTATTAAAGGCGCCGTGGAGCTGCGCGGAAACGGACAACTGGTCAAGCGCAGCGCACTGCAATCCATTAACGGATGGACGGAAGACACCATTACCGATGACCTGGATCTCTCCACCAAGCTGCACTTGGCAGGCTGGGACGTCCGCTTCCTGAACGATGTTGCCGTGCAGGAAGAAGGCATTGTACGCTTTAAGCCCTTGCTGCGTCAGCGCCGCCGCTGGGCGGAGGGTAGCCTGAAGCGTTATCTGGAATACAGCGTTAACATGTTTACCTCGCCGGATGTATCCTACCGGGCACAGGTGGATATGCTGGCCTATTTCATCAAGTTCCTGTTTCCCATCTGGGTCACGTTCGACCTGCTTTTCCAGCTATTTAACCTGTTTTTTGGCGAGTGGCCCAACCACCTGATTTCATCCCTTATTATGTTCCCGGCCCTCGCGGTCTTTATGATTTCCGGCCTGTTTGCCGCCATTTACCACCAGGAAAAGAAGGGGATTTTCCGCACCTTTATCTGGTCGATTGAAACCGGCCTGTATATGCTACTCGTCTGGGTTCCGGTCGTGATGTGGATTATCGCCAAGATCCTTGTCGCCAAAGACCAAGGCCCTTTAAACTGGGGCAAAACCGAACACCTGGGAACGCAAGCCTATCTCAAGCCTTCCCGGTTGGATCGCATTAAAAGCATCCTGCAACGTAAAGCCTAGCTGCTATATCCGAAGTTTCTTATATCTTCTTTAATTATAAGGATCATACGAGGAGGTATCTGCTATGAAGTTCAACGGATCCTCCAACGAGGCCCAGAAGAGAGCCCCTCGATACTCCTTGCTGAATTGTACGCCTTGAGGTCCTGGGCCAAACGCATTACTACTAGTCGGGAAGTATCCTAAAGAAAGCAAGTAACGTACAAGAGGCTGACAAGGCGCTTCAATATTTTCCTGAATGAGTTGTTCCCGATAATCCTTATAAGCTTTGGCCGTCTCCGGTTGGTTCATACCGCGGATTAAAGCCATCACCGACATGTCTAGGCTGTTGGCCAATTTGCGCTTGGCATTCTTAAACGCATTAAATGATGGATAAATATCCAAGTTACCGTGAGATTTAATGCGTTTGGATTCATCACGCTCGACAATTTGGGGGACAGGTGGCGCAATGCGGCCTGTCGTTCTGTAATTTTGGGTGTTAGCAGAAAATCGACTTGCGGCTGAAGTATAGGGCGAATACAAGGAGGGTGGCAAATAATGCATTAATTTGTCCTTTTGCAATTATAGTCGATAGACTGTTAAACCCGCTAAAGCCCTTTTGTTGCCTACCCCATGCGTCGGCTGATGAGGAGGGCGGCCAAGGTGCTGACGGAGGGAACGCCAAGGCTGATGAGCGGCATCGTCCAATCGTTTTTCTCGCCCGGCAAGGGCACGTTCATCCCGAAGATGCTGGCCACCATGCTGGTAAACGAAGGAATGAGCAGGAACAGCGATAAATCCTTCACGCTGTCATTAACCTGCGCGGAAAGCTGATTATAAAACAGGTTGCTGGTTTCGATCAGTTCGCTGCGGGTGGCGCTGAGTTGCTCATCCAGGGCTATTGTCCAGTTCGGAAGAGTGGCCGTAGTTCCTGGCTTTAAGCCCGTTGGCCTGCGGGCAGAATCAAGTAGGATTTGCTTCAGGTCCTTCAAGGGTTCGGCGTGGCGTTGGGCTAGGGAAGAAATTGTCCTCATCTGCCTGGACAGATGGGCTAGTTCCTTGAGAATAAGCGCATTATTGGTGTTTTCGCCAATCTTGTCGGCAAACCGTCCAATATCCTGCCGAATCCGGGTGGCCACGCTTTTAAACTGGCTGCCGACACATTGGTTTATGATGCCCAGTATGTCGCTTGCGGAGAGATTTTTGGCATCCAAGCGATTGAGTTGATGCCGAATTTTTTCCAGTACAGGCCCAACACCCTTGCCGGATGTAATGAGTTGGCCATTGTGATACTGGACGGTAAAGGGCACGGTTTCCACGCGACCGAGCTTGAGCTGGTGGGGCAACTTCTCCTTGCTGGGCTTGCCCGGCAGAAAGTCCAGCCATGGGTAAGGCCGTTTGATTTGATAGTGTTGTTCCCGGTAAATCGGCACCTGGTAAGTTATCTGGAGCCCTTGCTTACCGCCCTGAACGTTTGGTTGTTCCGTTGCCTTAGTGGGAGCGTTAAAATGCTGCCAGTGGGTATGCTTATTTTGAAACAACGGTTGCGCTTTAGTGAGGCCAGAAGTGCCGCCGTTTGGCTTTGGCTGCGGAACAAGTTCAATCTCAAAGCGTTTACGGGTAAGCATGCCTGCCCCTATGATGCCCAGCCCCGCAATGAGTGCCGGGATAACAATTAAAGCCTTTTTAAGGCTTTTGCCGTCATCCTTGGGATGTTCCATCAAGTTATCGGGGAACTGTCTTTTCGCTTGCCGGCTGAGCATTTCCTCCAGCAATACCTTGGCCCTTCTGCGGTTGGGATGCAGCCCGGGCGGATCAAACTCATCGTTGGGATGGGCGGGATGATAAACAACGGGCAGGTATCCGCCTGTCAAATTCAGACGGTTAGCGGGGCTTCCCTGGCTTGGCCCGGTAGGATGGGTGTAATGGGGCCGTGCGGCGGGGGAAGGGGCGGCAGCCCATTGACCATAATAACCGTACCGAAGCGGGATAGCGTTATAGCCCGGCGGTAGCATTACCGATGATTGCAGTGGAGATAACACACGTCCTGTCCAATGTCCGCCATCGCTGCATGGATGGCCCGATTCCTATCACTATTTTAAGGATGATGCTGAAGGATGGAAATTGACCGATTTAGCCATTTTATAACAAGGGCCTTATTTCAGGGGTGCTAATATCGCGTTTTTCCCGCTTTTCGTTCTAGAAAGGCAGTAAGATGGATTGGACGTCGGACAGGTTCAGGTTTTGCCGATCGCTGAAGGAGATGAAATCGATATGCCCCGCGCCTGCGCCGCTGGCATCATCATCCGTACTGGTGTTGTTAAAATAATCATCCAATGTAATTTCCCAATCCAGTTCCGGGTTGTACAGGATCAGATCGTTTAAGAATGCGTCGCCATCGCTGCCGGTATCCACCGCGTAAAAGAAGAAATCGGTCATTTTAAACGTGGAGAGGATGAGCCAGTTATTGCCGGCGCCGCCATAAATAATATCTTGTGCGTTTTCGTTGGGCGTGCGGAAGAAAAAGCTGTCGTTGCCTGCGCCTGCAAAGTATGTGTCGCTGCCGTGGCTGTCCACAAAACGGTTGTTACCGCTGCCTTGGGCAACAATGTGATCATTTCCGCTGCCGGACAGGATGGTGTAGGAGTTGGGATCGGAATTGAGGGTAAAGAAGATATCATCATATGCCGTGAGATAAAAGCGTTCGATACCGGCAATGGTGTTGATGATACTGATGGTATTGGTTTCCATCAACCGCACCATGTTGGAAGAGAGATCCATTCGGATATCCACGCCGGTGGTTAAAGCGGTAAATCTCACCGCGTCGGATTTATCGGAAATGGTTACCCCTGTATCGTTGATGATATCCTTGTGAACCGTCCCGGTCATAAAGATGGTGTCGTCATAGTAATATTCATCCGCGCCTTCTCCGCCCAGCAGCGAGTCTGCCCCGGCGCCTCCCACCAGGGTATCGTTCCCGCCGCCGCCACGCAGGGTATCGTTCCCGTTGCCGCCGTTCAGGATGTTCTTGAGGCTGTTGCCGTCAATCAGGTCGTTGTTGGAGCCGGAGAGGAAATATTCAATGGCGTCATTGGCCCAGTTAATCCGGTTATCGCCGCTTACCACTTCCGAGCCGCCGCTGCTGGTCAGGTTGGCGGTGATTCGGGCGGTAACGGCGCTCATATTCACCAAATCGGTGCCCCCAATGTCGATAATCGTATCCACGCCCCAAGCGTTTGCAAACTTGTATTGGTCGTGGTTTAAGCCGCCATCTAGGTAATCGTTGCCTGGGCCGCCCAACAAGGTGTCGCTGCCATAGCCGCCAAACAGGGTGTCGTTCCCGTTGCCGCCGTCAATCGAATCGTTGCCATAGGCTCCCTTCAACAGGTCGTTTCCGTTGAGCCCGCTTATCAGGTCGTTTTCGATGGTGCCGGAGTAAGTGTTGTTGGCGCTGGTGCCCGTATATTTTGCCATGGCGAGGTGATCCTTTCTTTTGAGTCCAGGGGAAGCGGTCGTGCTTGCTTTACTATCTCACAGAGAAAAACCGGCGCCAATTTCTAAATTGCTACAGTTGTCTTTATAAAAGCATGGGCTAAGTGGATATGATGGAGATATAAAGTGCTTAACAATTCAGCAACTTTACGGCTTGAAGCGCTTTAGTTCATTTATAACGCATTCGTAACCAGAGGAAACGGCCTTTGCCCGGAGAACTGTCGGCACAACCCCTGTCCAGCCGCATCAGCGCAATGCATACCGCCAGGATGAAGCCTGCGGTAAGGCGACATGCCCATTTTTCCGGCGCCGCTGGGGTGGTTGCGCCCGTCCATTCATCGCCGGCATCAATTCAGCATTCGTGGTTGCAAGGACTCATCCATCAGGCTATCAAGCGTTTTTGTCCATGGCTGGTACTCAAGCCCGATTTGATGGTCAAAGACGTGACCGCTATTAGCCCCGCCTGGTTGAAGGCGCGGGGCATTAAAGGGCTGATTTTCGATCTGGACGATACACTGATTCCCCTCAACAAAGGGGTTTTGGCAGATGGTATTAAACAAAAACTGAAATCCCTGCAAAAAGCAGGCGTACATTGTATTGTTGTTACCAACAACCGGAACAAGGATTATATTGCGAAAATGCAAACGCTGGTTGGACTGCCGGTGATTGGTCCAGCCATCAAGCCGCTAAGTCGGGACTTTATGGTGGCGCTTGATCGGATTAAGCTCAAGCCCAAGCAAGTGGCCGTTGTGGGGGATTATGCCCTGGTCGATGTCTTGGGCGCCAAATGGCTCGGTGCAACCTCGATTATGGTGCAATCCCTCAGTAAGGATACGGAGAACGGCTTGATGCGCCTGTTCCGCAAGTTCCAGGAGAGCTTTCTTGCCCCGGAATCCGTTTGATTGAAAAATTTACGTGAACCGGCAGGAAATATTTGCGGATTTCTGGTTTTATCTCTGTTATGATTGCAAACAATATCGTATCAGTCCTTTAATCTGATTCAGTGAGGTCAGAAAGGGCGTTAGATGTGGCTTGAATGAAATCGGGCCATATTCAACAAACCCTGGATGACCTTCTGTAACCCAACAGGAGGTTTTTTAATGACAACCGCTTCTCCCCCTTTGGAAACGAGCAGCACCCCTTGGACAAAGGCCCACATTCTGGATGCGGCGAGCTTGACCGCCGACGAAATCATGCAGGTGATGGCCGAAGCCCAAACCTTTGCCGAAATTCTGAAGCGCCCGGTAAAAAAAGTCCCGGTGCTGCGCGGCAAAGTCATCATTAACATGTTTTACGAAAACAGCACGCGCACGCGGACGAGCTTTGAGCTGGCCGGGAAATACCTGAGCGCGGACACCATTAACTTTGGTGTCAGCACTTCGTCCGTTAAAAAAGGGGAAACCCTCATTGATACCGCTGAAACCCTGCTCGCCATGGGGGCGGATGCCGTGGTGATTCGCCACAGCAGTTCCGGGGTTTGCCATCAGTTGGCCAACTATTTTGGGGGTCGCGTTTCCGTGCTGAATGCCGGGGATGGTTTCCACGCCCATCCTTCCCAGGCTCTGCTGGATCTGTTTAGTATGCTCCAGCGGATTGATACGGTGAAAGGCAAGAAAATTACCATTGTGGGCGATATCCTGCATAGCCGTGTGGCCCGCTCCAACGTTCACGTCCTCTCCAAGCTGGGTGCGGATGTCCATGTCGTCGGCCCGGCTACCCTCATTCCCGTTGGGTTTGATCAGCTGGGCTGCACGGTGCATACGCAACTGGCGCCCGCCCTGGAAGGCGCGGACGTGGTGATGTGTTTGCGGCTCCAGCTGGAGCGGCAAAAGTCCGGCCTGATTCCATCTTTGGCCGAATATTCCCAGTTGTATGGAATTAACCGCGAGCGGTTGATGCAATACACCAGCCCCAATGTCTTGTTAATGCATCCCGGCCCGATGAACCGCGGCGTGGAGATTACCAGCGATGTTGCGGACGACCCGGATTTTTCCCTGATTACGCACCAGGTCGCCAACGGCGTTTCCGTCCGTATGGCGCTGCTTCACCTCGTTCTCGGCACACACACGCAAAAAGGAGATGAACTGTATGAAACAATTGCTTAAAGGCGGCCGTGTCATCGACCCCTCCCAAAACCTGGATGCGGTTCGGGATGTACTGATTGAAGATGACAAGATTCTGGCTATTGGTGAGAACCTGGATTCCGCAGGTGTGGATGAAGTCGTACAGCTCTCCCCGGATTACTGGGTTACCCCAGGCTTGATTGATATCCACGTTCACCTGCGCGAGCCTGGCCGTGTGGATAAGGAAACCATCCAGTCCGGAACGGAAGCGGCCATTGCCGGCGGCTTTACCGCGGTGGCCTGCATGCCCAACACCCAGCCGGTGCTGGATAACATTTCTACAATCGAGTATGTGAATACGACTGCCCAGCGCCAAGCCCGGATACCTGTTTACGTCGTGGCCGCCGCCACCAAAAATATCGAAGGACGCGAATTGACCGAGATGGCGGATCTGAAGTCCCGCGGGGCCATTGCCTACTCCGATGACGGGCATTGCATTATGGATGCCCGCATTATGCGCCTGGTGCTGGAATATACCGCCATGCTGGATATGCCCTTCATCTGCCACGCGGAAGACACATGCCTCTCCGCGAATGGCTGTATGAACGAAGGCTATTATTCTACCCTGCTGGGCTTGCCCGGCATCCCCAACGAATCGGAAAGCGTGATTGTGGCGCGGGATATTGAGCTGGCCAAGATGACCGGCGGCCGTATTCACTTTGCCCACATTAGCACCTGGCAAAGCGTGGAGATGATTCGCAAGGCCAAGGCCGAAGGATTGAAAATTACCGCCGAAACCGCACCGCACTATATCGCGTTGACGGATGCGGCCCTGCAAGCGTATGATGCCGACTTTCGGATGAACCCACCCCTGCGTGCCGAGCGGGATCGCCAAGCGCTGATTGAAGGCCTTCAAGATGGAACAATCGACGCCATTGCAACCGATCATGCGCCGCATACGCCGGATGAAAAGAACAACCCGGTGGATCAATGCCCCAACGGTGTGATTGGCCTGGAAACGTCCCTGGCAGTCGTGTTAACTCACCTGTATCATAACGGGCTGTTAAGCGCCCTGGATGTGGTGGATAGGATGAGTACCGGCCCGGCCCGCTGCCTCAACCTGCCCGGCGGCACATTGAAGCCCGGCCATCGGGCGGATATTACCGTAATCCATCCGGAGCTGAAATGGACGGTTGAGCCGGGGAAATTCAAGTCCAAGTCCCGCAACACCCCGTTCAAGGGCCAAACCCTTCAGGGCAAGGCGGTTAAAGTCTACGCCGCTGGCCGCGAGCTGATTCTGAATGATGCGTTACCCTCAACTGCACTGTTTGACTTCGCTCCTAAGACGCCAGCCCTAGTATAAGCTTACTGTTATTTTCTAAAGCCGACCCAATAGGATTGGGTCGGCTTTTTACAAAAAATTTTTTTCAGATCAGGCAATTTTACTTTTTGAGGATCGTTATGCAAATGGGATTTTCTTTTCATCTTTGTCATTATTGTTTTGGAGACTGTAAATCATGAATATTAACGCAACTCACTCATATAAGGCGGCAACACGCTTTGGTGCTAGATCAGAACAACATAAACGCGATGCCGCTTTAGCTCCCATTGTTTTGGATACTTTAGCAGGCGATGTTGATAGAGCATCTAGATCACTTAGAAGAGCAGCTCGTAATAATCCAGTCGAAAGAGCTGCAGACCACTTGGCAAAAGTTGCTGAAGAAGAGGGAACCGGATGTCAGCACCCGAATTGCTATTGCCAGTATTAAAGGCCAAATAAAACGTGCATTGCGAAATGCAGAATCGGCCATTGATTTGATTGGTTAATCATATTTCCAATTTCTCATTAACAATAGCCTGAGGTGGATTGCTTCAGGCTATTGTTTTGAAACTTTCATTTTCCGTCGTCGTCCAGTATAATCTAGGATCCCGATTCAAGAGAAAACGGTTTTCTCCGATAGGGAGTATAGGATAGTGGAATGCTATCCGGGTTCTTTGACAATGACACTCCACATTCGTTTTTTATCCGTAGTCCTTTAATCATTTAAAATGGCTTCGTTCGTTCATTTTTAATGATCAAAGGGCTAACCCAACCAAGTTTATGGGGACGTTACGGATTCGACAGGGCGATTGACGGAGGTAAACTGCGAGTCGGGGCGCTGTTCCCCGTTATCAACGAGCAAATTGACAGATGCCGAAAGCAATGTCGTAGCCTTTGGCCGCAAATCTAACGTAGTTCGCGCTAACTTCGGTTCGCGCCGCGCTGCCTAGTTAGGTTAGCGGCTATCCGACCTCCTTTGAGGCGGATGGCCACCAGTTCATGTCCAGCATGCCGACAGAACTGGTCAATGATGCATGCTAGCTGAAACCCGATGGTGATAGGGCGAACGCGAAACACATCACCAAACCTGGCGAGGTACGCTAGGGCTGGTCTTTAGCCGACGGAAAGCGACTGGGCCAGCCGACATCAATACTTTCCTACACTCGTAGACGTTTACTGGCGTGCGCTTTGGACGCGGGTTCGACTCCCGCCGTCTCCACCAAATTTACTTAATGTTTTTGGCAACAAGATAGATAAGCTAGAGCAAGCAACCATTTTCAATTACAATATCTGCCAAAGTTTTGGAGGGTTGAAGATGGGATGGAATGGTGAAGCAATGCCGGAGACCACTGCTGACCGGGAAATTGTAAGTAGCCGAATCATCCATTTTCCACAAGAGAAGGTGTTTGAAGCGTTCCGTAACCCCGAGATTCTGGCGCGTTGGTGGGGGCCGACGGGCTTTACGAATACCTTTCAGACCTTCGACTTTCGTCCCGGTGGGAACTGGGAATTTGTGATGCACGGCCCGGATGGAATCGATTACCCGAACAAGAGCGTGTTTGTGGAAATAATAGCGCCTGAACGGGTTGTCTTTGAACATATCGTTCCGCCAGTATTTCAGATGACGATTACTTGCGAAAAGCTTGAAGAGGCCAACAAAACCCGGTTTAATTTTCGCATGGTGTTCGAATCGGCAGAAGTTTGCCAAACGCTCAGGAAAATTTGTGTCCCTGCAAACGAGCAGAACTTTGATCGCTTGGAATCAGTATTGGCAATTTAACAAGGTTTAACTACCAGCAAACGGTGTCCCGAAAATGCCCACGGCAAGTTCGGCCCAAATGAGAATGAGTCCGGCAAGAATTGCAGTGCAAATTGCAATGCGGGATTTTACATTTTTTACCTTCCTCATCACAAGCTCACATAAAAGGCCGGTTCCCAGCAACAGGGCGCCGCCAACAATAAAGTCGAAGAGCGACCAGTTAACTTCTTCTGACAGTTGGCTTGCGACAAATATGGATATCAGTAGAATGCCAATTGTGAGTAAAATGCCAAAGAGTCTTTTATTCTGTGCGCTGCTCATAAATACCCTCCTAAATCAGTGGTATGGATTGCAGATCGAAAGGTCAAACAAGTTGCTTCACAACCAGACGCAGGAATAACGTTATCTGTTCCGATTGGCTTTACGTTGGTGAAGCATAATGGTATTGCCCTCGGTGTCGCCAATCAGGGCAATCCAGCAGCCGGGCGTTTCAAAAGGTTCCGCGAAAACGGTCACATCCTGGGTATTCAAGGTGGCCACGGTTTGGTGGAGATCATCCACTTCAAACGCGGCAGAAGGGCCATTGGGAGAAGTCTCCCAGTTGTCAAACTTGCCAAGGAAGAAAGCGGCGCCGTTAATGTCATATTCCACCCAGACACCTTCCTCATCTACCATGGCAGGCGTCAGGTTTAAAACCGTTTCGTAGAATTGGCGGGCGCGTGCCATATCTTTTACCGGATAGCCGGTAAATGCGATTTCTCGAATTTGTACAGCGGTTTGTTGCATCATTGCGTTCCTTACAACAATTATCCAAGTATTATAGCCAAAATCAATGTCTCTTAACTAAAGCAGAGGCTGTTACGGTGGCGATTAGCATTTTATACTATAGCCTTCACTCTTTTTTTAAGATAATGATGAGGATACCGCGTTACCAATTGCGAAAAGGAAACCGCCTATGACAACTGCTTCTCAGATCAAGCTGAAACCCGGTGTTGTAACCGGAAAGGATTACCAGGCCATGGTACAGGCCGCAAAGGATGGCGGATACACCATTCCGGCCGTAAACATTGTGGGCACCAATAGCATTAATGCCGTACTGGAAGCAGCGCGCAAGAATAAATCCGATGTGATAATCCAGCTTTCCAATGGCGGGGCGGAGTTTTTTGCCGGCAAGGGCTTTCCGGATTCCTTCCAAGCCAAGGTTTTGGGCGCGGTTTCCGCTGCGCAGCATGTCCACCTGATGGCCCAGCATTACGGGGTTTGCGTGGTTCTTCATACCGATCATGCCAACAAGAAGCTGGTGCCCTGGGTTGAAGCTTTGTTAGAGCATGGAGAACGTTTTTACCGGGAAAACGGCCGCCCCTTGTTTACTTCGCATATGTTGGATCTCTCGGAGGAGCCTTTGGAAGAAAACCTGGCCGAATGCGCCCGGATTTTAAAGCGTGCAGCTGCCACTGATGTCAGTATCGAAATTGAACTGGGCATTACCGGCGGTGAAGAAGACGGCATTGGTTCCGAGGATGACGACTTGGATAATCCCAACCTTTATACCCAGCCGGAAGATGTTTTGAAGGCCTACGAATTGCTTTCGCCCTTAGGGCATTTCTCTGTAGCCGCGTCCTTTGGTAACGTCCACGGGGTTTATGCGCCTGGCAACGTCAAACTGCGTCCGGAGATTCTCAAGAACTCGCAAGAGCTGGTACAGGTGCGCCATAACACTAGTCCGAATCCGCTCAACCTTGTATTCCATGGCGGATCCGGTTCGGAGCAGGCCAAAATTGATGAGGCCATGCGGTATGGTGTATTTAAAATGAACATTGATACCGACCTGCAATTTGCTTTTGCCCATGGCGTCGGCAAATTTGTAATGGAGAACCCCAAAGCCTTTCAATACCAGATTGATCCGGAAACCCATACTCCCTACAAGAAACTCTACGATCCCAGAAAATGGCTTCGTTTGGGTGAAGAAGGCATGGTGGCCCGTTTGGACGAGGCGTTTACCAACCTTAAATCCGCAGGGAAATCCCTGGCGTCTTAAAAGTTTAACCTTATCTATAAAAAGACCGGCAATATGACAATCGCCGGTCTTTTTTCAAGGATGTTAAGCAGCACGCTTCTAGTCACACAGTTTGTAAGTGGAGGTCAGCTTGTTTTTCTCCATCCAGAAGGAGAAATTGTAGGTACATTTCCCTTTTCGGTAGCTCAGCACGTAAAATTGCTTCATCATCACCTCGGTTTTATCCGGTTTCCCAACTTGCGCGATAAATTCATCCGGGCTGTAACCATAAAAGGTCTTTAAGCCATTGTCATAAACCTTTTCGATATCCGGCCGCAGATTGGCGTGTGCCATTGGCAGCAAGCAATACAGGAGGAGTAGAATAAAACAGGCTTTCATACCAAATAGTATCCCAATTATCTGTGTTGATACTTAGAATTTCGGCACAAATCGGAAAAAGTAAAACTAAGGCATGGCTGGCTCAGCAGTAGAAGCGGCACTGGCAAGGCACTGTTCATATTGATTTAAGACAAACATCAGGAATTGTGCTAATGCGTCAGGCGCTTTTCCGCGTTTTTCCAGGCAATGGTTCATGGCATCCCGATCGTGCACATAAATATTCCAGGGTAAGATGCTATGCGCTATTGGAAATCCCATTTTTAAAAGGATATAAAGTTCCAGCAGTCTGGCAATACGTCCATTGCCATCCCGAAATGGGTGGATGGCCACAAAATAATAGTGGAAGAGTGCAGAGAGGTAGAAACCCCCAACGAGGGTTCGGTCATTTGGCATGGCTTGCATGGATTCGCAAATCCAGTTGCATAAGCGGGTAATCAGAAAAGGGCATTCTTCGTACGTTGGGCAATAGTAATCATCCTTCTCATCGCCATAGCCCCGGATTTTCACATTCCTGCCACGGAATGCGCCATATTCAAATTCCTCAAGCGGTACGTTGACCCCGTCGTAAAGCTGTCGATGTAACTTCAAGATGGCGTCTGCGGAGAGTTTAAAGTCTGAATCGGGGTTAAGTGCCGCATCGATAATATAGCAAAATGCATCTTGGACATTCTCAATTTCACGGGGCTGGTACTGCTTTGTGCCCGTGACGCCTTTAATAAAGCTCAGCTCGGATGCCAGCGCCTTTGCTTCGACCTGTTGGAGGCTGTCATCTTGCGCCTGAATATCGCGTTGCAGCTGGTATACTCGCTTCCAGTATATTGCGGGGATGGCATGAACATCGACCTGAAACGTGAGAAATGGGTGTGTAGAGAGGTATTGGTATTGCATGGCCCCAGTAACTTTTTACAGGATGTTATGGTGTTTCGATCAAAATGGTCAGCTTATTGAATACTTCCCTTGGATTTTTCGATCAGGTGCGCCCTGCTTTTAGTCAAGCAGAGACGCACTGATCGGTTCTGTTGCTATTAAGGCCTCCTTTCCTTATGAGCAATTGGATTTAAATAAACGTTACGGTGTTTTATACGCCGCCGCGCAAGGCGAAGATTTCATCAATGAGTGCCAAGCGGGCATTATACTGTTCTTCAGTCAGGTTCAGTTCTCTCATTGTGCGAACCTTGTAATCCACAGCAGCTTGGCGAATTTGCGCAAACTCTTCTCTAGGAAGCTTAAGCAGCCATTTTACCAGCTTGGGCTCATCGGTCTGGCTTACTTGCATAATTCTGCCGACGGTTTCAGGGGTTGCAAAGGAGGTGCCGACAAAGACGCCATCCAAAGAACCGTTGGGAACGGTGTTCAGATCCTTGATCGCTTTGAGTTCGCCGCCTTTTAAGCCCCAAAGGCCGTTGCCTTGGCGATCAACGATTGAGTTGTTGGCAGAGTAGTTCTCCAAGCCAGGGACATTGAAGGAGCCGACACCATCAACGCCATCCGCGAAAAGGAAGGGGTTAATGCTTTCGGTGTTGTTGCCGGCGGCGATAAAGACATCGACACCACGTCTTTCCAGTTCCTCAAAGCTGGCAATAATGTTGCCCAAATCAGTTCCTTTCAATACTTCCTTAAAGTCTTTGGCATACTGGTGAATGTTTTCTTTCGTAATGTCTAGGCCGGTTTCCTGACGGATCATATCGATTTGCCAGTCAATACCCACGGAGAAATTAATGGAATCGACATCTTCACCTGCATCCATTCGTTTAAGGATATCCTTGAGATGGTTATCCACTTTTTTCAGGTCGATACCACCGCTGCTGCCATCGCTGGCATCTTGGCGCTCGATAACGGCGCCTTCCGGAGCCTGGCTTCTTAGTACGCCTTCTACCAGTTCACCGTGAGCGAAATCGGGTTGTCCATCAAAGTTGACGTCGTTGTCTGGCACAGAGAAGTTATCAATAATGATGACATTCGCTGTTGTATCGGGTGTCCTATTTCTGTTGACGGGAGGGGTTGGAGCACCTTCAGCAGGCGGAGTGGTTGGCCTGTCAGCCGGTGGGTTGGCCGGAACATCCACGGTTGCGCCCGGGTCATCGGCAACCGGTGGGTTGGCAGGGGGAGTGGGGGTTGTGTCAGCTGGTGGGTTGGCCGGGGCGTCCATCGTAGCGCCCG
>CALAJO010000026.1 GCA_937922745.1 uncultured cyanobacterium | reverse complement strand
TCCCGTTAGACGTTCGGCAAATTATTGCCAGTGCCGCTAAAGCATTGAAAAGACAGCGTTCTTATCATGTCAAAGCCGTGGTAGGACAAAGAAGCATTGATAATAATGGAAACGCTTCAACAGTATTGAATCCTGCGAATATTATTGCGGTTAAAGCGGGAGAACTCCCAACCAATGATATTGAAGTGTTAAATACGAATAGGAAAATGGTTGCAGGTTGTATTGATATTGTTGATTTTCAGCAAAGCTGGTATGTAAATGGAGGTGTCCGAGATTCTCATCTCAAGCGTCTCGGGATCAGATCTGATGGACTTCACAGGTTAATCTGTATCAGTGTCCGACAAGTTGATTCTCAAGCCGAGCCTGGCCAGCGTGACGTTATTACCAATGTGATTGGCATTTGCTTGCCTGAGGAAGGCTTTGTACCCATAGCAGCACGTATTTTAAATTTTAAAGCTGAAAAGCCTCAATTAAACGAAGTTTCTTCTGAAGAGAGTTTGGTAAGTCCCAAAATGGTGATAAAGAGAACGGATCTGACATTATCCAGCCGGGAAGTTAATGAAGCGCTGTGTACTATGGTGCAATTGTTACCCAATGCCCACTATGTGCAGTGGGATGACGATACGCATCAAAGCATTGGCTCGCCGCTGACATCTGACAAAAAACCTGTTGTGTTTTAATCAGATTGGCAATGTCAGGACATCAGTAGAAATTAATCCATTTGTTCCATCTGCTTGAGGTGTTCACGCACCATATCCAGCGAAACCTGGACAATGCGCGTAACGCGGGAGGATGACAGGCCGACCAGGCTGGCAATCTCCTTAACCTGCATATTGCGATAGAAGCGGTATTCTACAATCGTGCGCTCTTTGGGCGGTAAATTCTCAATGGCCTTTTTAATGGCGCGGCCCAGCTCCACAATTTCCAGGTGTTCATCGGGGCGGGCGCCGCCATCACTGATGAAATCGTAGTTGGATTCCCCGTCGGCCCCTTCGGAAATCCCGTCGATAGACAGGATGGTTTCATACACGGCCTCACGAATGGATTCGTGGGATTCCTTGTCGGCCTTTTTCGGGGCTTCACCGTCTGCGGCCGGGGTTTCCTCTTCCGTGGACTCGGCTTCTTCCTTGGAGCTGGTGTGCTTTAACGTATACCATTTGTAGCGGGAGCGAAGCTCGTTACGAATTGCCCAGCGTGTGGCCGTGGCAATGTAGGAGATGTTCATGTTCTCAATCTGTTCCGGCGATTTGCCGCGCAGGATATTCTGCACCGCAATGGCCCCGATGCTCACCAGCTCTTCGTAATCTACCATATGCGAGGGGACGCGGCGGTATTCCACCTTGGCAACCCGCTCTACCAGGGGCAGGTACTTGGTGAGGTTACGCTGCTGCGACTGCTGGGGGCGGTATTCGTTAAATTGCTTTTGCTTCACCTTGCGACAGCTTCCTTCCTAATCCAGGACAGATTACATGCATAGCATAGACATGCTGGTTTGAATACCCTGAGATTACGTTTGTGTACATCATACATGGATCTGTCCCGGTCTTCCTCGTGCCGAAATACGAGTTTGGTAACGATATGCCCCAAAACCGTAATTGTAACATTATTGAGTGGGGCGCTGGCCGGGAACGGGTTGTCCTTTAACGCGCCAGGCAAACATCAGGATCTCTGCGACAGCCTGGTACATCTCCGGGGGGATTTCCTGGTCCACTTCCACGGCCTGGTACAGTGCGCGCGCCACGGCCACGTTTTCCACAACGGGAACGCCATGCTCCGCAGCGAGTTCTTTTATTCTTTCGGCAAAAAGTTCGGTACCTTTAGCAATCACATGCGGGGCGTTCATTACCTCGTCCTGGTAGCGCAGGGCCACCGCAATGTGGATGGGATTGGTGATGACCACGTCGGCCGTGGGTACAGCCTCCAGCATGCGCTGCTGTAGCATCTGCATCCGGCGTTGGCGCAAGGCGGCTTTAACGTGGGGGTCGCCTTCCGAGTTCTTAAACTCGTCCTTCAGCTCCTTGAATGACATCTTCTGGTCCTGCATAAACTTCCATCGCTGGAACATGTAATCCCCAAGCCCAATGATGAGAAAGAAAATCCCGGCCTTAATCATGAACTCAAACATCACCTTGCCCAGGAGCGTCATCATGGCAAACACGTTTTCTGCCTGGCCAATCAGCAACAGTTCCTCCATATGGGCCTGAAAGACCATCCAGCCCAGGAAACCCAGCAGCGAGATTTTGAGGATGTTTTTAATCAGCTCAATCAGCGACCGCATGGTGAACATGTTCTTGATACCCTTGACGGGGTTGAGCTTGTCAAACTTCGGCTCCAGGGACTTGGTGGAGATTAAGGGCCCAATCTGCATCATATCCCCTGCAATGGCCACCAGGAGCGCCACGGCCAAAAACGGCCCAATCAAAATCAGGATAGTAAGGAAGCTGATGCTGGCCAGGTACATAAATCCCACTTCTTCGGCGCTTTTATTGGGAATTTGCTCGAAGATGAGGATGAACATCGTGGCCATCTGCTTCCAGATGAGCGGGGAAAGGGCATACAGCAGCGAGAACATAATGATCAGGAAAACAGCCGTCGAGACATCCTTGCTCTTAACGACCTGGCCCTGTTCTCTCGCTTTTCTTAACTTCTGAGGCGAGGCCTCAAACTGCTTATCCTCGTCGCCCACGGCGCCCTCTGAGTTGCTTAAACAAACATCCGTCTCAACACCAGTGTAACGGAATTTGAATGGAAAACCTATTTTCAACTGCCCAACACGGCAAATCGATCAATTTACGACCGCCCCTGGTTTTTGATAAAACACCCATAAAATCATGGGAATTCGTGAACATCTCAGGATGTTGACGGACGAGAGATAGACGACAGGACTAAGCGTAGAACTTCCGTTTTCTCTGGGATAAACTAGGCGTAAACGTTGAATCATAGTATACGGGGAGAGCATATCGTCCATGTCCAAACTCAAACTCATATCCTGGAATGTCAACGGGATTCGGGCTGTCCATAAAAAGGGCTTTCTGGATTGGCTGGCCGTCTCGCAGCCGGATATCCTGGGGCTCCAGGAAACCAAGATTTCCGCGGATTTGCTGACGCCGGAACTCATTGATTATGCGGGCTACAAGGTCTATTGGTCTCACGCCAACAAAAAAGGCTATAGCGGCGTTGCGATCCTAACCAAGGAAGAACCCCTCTCCGTAACGGAAGGGCTGGGCATGGACGATTGCTATGACTGCGAAGGGCGCACGCTGGTGGCGGAATACGGGGATTTTATCCTGTTTAACATTTATTTTCCCAACGGGCAGCGCGGCGAAGACCGGCTGCAATACAAGCTGGGCTTTTACGAAGCGTTTCTCAACGTGTTTAACCGGTATCGGGACAGCGGCAAAAAGCTCATCGTCTGTGGGGATTTCAACACGGCGCACAAACCCATCGACCTGGCGCGGCCCAAGGAAAATGAAAAAGTCTCCGGCTTTTTGCCCATCGAGCGCGCATGGATGGACAAGTTCGTGGGCGAAGGCTATATCGATACATTCCGCCTGGTCAATCCCGACCCGAACCATTACTCGTGGTGGAACATGCGCTCCCGCGCCCGTGAGCGCAACGTGGGCTGGAGAATCGACTACTTCTTTATTTCTCCCAACCTGGAGCCCGCCATGACCGGCGCGGCAATCCACCCGGACGTGATCGGCTCGGATCACTGCCCGGTCAGCCTGGAATTAGACCTGTAAGAACATTCACACAATCTGGCGGAAAGAAACCAGAGAGGGGACTCCTTGAAAGCGACCATCATTAAGCCGAAAACGCCAAAGCGGCGCAAAGCGCAACCGGATTGGGATCAGCTGGTGCGACAGTTCTGCTGCCCGGACTTTATCCCGGATGATCCGATTTCTTTTCCGCATTACTACCGCCAACACTCCGATGACTGGCGCAATGTGGAGCTGGCTGCGCTGATTGCCGCCCTCTTCAGCTATGGCCGCCGCGACAAGATTTTGGAAACGGTCGGCGGCATTTTCGACAAGCTGGGGCCAGAACCGGCAGAAGTATTACAGGATTTGAAGGAGCCGGATCTGCAAAAGGCGTTTGACGCGTTTTATTACCGTTTTAACACCGCCGCGGATCTCATCTTTATGCTGGGCCGCATTGGGGAGATTTACCGGCAGGAAGGCAGCCTCAAAGCTTTCTGGGATAAGAACTGCAACTCATGCGATTCGATGCAGCTCGCCATCAGCGCCTTTCGCAAAGCCTTTATAGCAGAGGGCGCTTTGCAAGCCCCCGATAGTTACGGCATGCGCTTCCTGTTCGCCGACCCGATGCAGGGCAGCGCCGCCAAACGGTTCAACATGTTCCTGCGCTGGATGGTAAGGACGGACGACGTGGATCTCGGCACCTGGTCCGACACCATTTCGCCTTCGCGGCTGATGATGCCGCTGGATACCCACGTGGCCTACAGCGCGCGCAAGTACGGCATTACCCAGCGCGCCGGCAACGATTGGAAAACCGTCGAGGAAATTACCGCCTTCTTCCGGCAACACTGCCCGCAAGACCCCGTTAAATACGACTTTGCCCTGTTTGGCCTGGGCATTTTGGAAAAAAATGCCTAAGCGCTTGGCAATTTTTTCTGGGAATGCTACTTTATTGAGCCATGAAAATCCAATCGTTTGCTTTCTCACCCCGCGTTTGGGATAAAGTGCCGAAACAGTTTAATAACGCACCCCAGCAGCATAAACTGTTAGCGGATAGTGTCTGTTTTGGCCAGGCAAAGCCGGATCCGGATGTCCAGGCCGCGCGTTTAACCTTGCAATATTTCAACAAGCTATGGGATGAAATAAAGCAAGCCGCGACGGTTGACACGGATGATGGCAAATCTGTCTATATTTCCTTGCCGAATGGACGCGCCATGACTTTGCTATGGCAGCGTGAGGAAGGAAGTGACACCTACACCCTTACTTCCTATGAGGCTTCAGGAGACAGAGCGCCCAACTTTTTGTGTTACCGGGAAGATTATATAAGCGAGCTGGAAGAGGATGAGACTCATGATTTCAGCCTTTTTGGGCCACCCCAACCCAAGGATTTGGAAGAATTGAGAAACGAGCCGGTCGCCATTGCTGTTCATGGTCACTACAACGGCCAGTCTTTTGCTTTTAACAACAGTATTGATCTAAACGATACGCTGTTGAGAACCCGTCCACCGCTATTTCCAAACGGAGGGCAAAAGCTTGCAGCTGAGATTTCAGGTTTTATGGATAATTTGCAGGACTGGATAAAATTTAAGCTGGAACAACAGGGTGGCGTTACCGTTATTGATGATGGCCAAGGCAATAAAACCGCGCTTGCATTTCTCCAGGATCTCGCTGAACGACAAGGCATCAAGCTGCCGGATATTAACAACGATTATTTTGGCAAAAACGATCCGACCCAGGCACAAATGGCAAATGAGGCCCTGGATTACTTTGCACAGTATGTTTCCGAAGAGAAAATGGGTTCTGCAAATGTTTCCCTTGATCCGGAAGATCCAGCGAAATACTATGCCCGCTTTCCGGATGGCACCGTTATCACAGGGCGCTTTATCGAGGATGATACAGGCTCCACCTACACTTTAAGCAATAATGATTCCCTTGGGGATGCTGCCCAAACCATCTTAACCTATCGATCCCAGTTTCTTGAGGGATCCGATAGCCCTCATATTACTATCTCAGGTCGATTACGCTGCCAGCCTTTTGAAATCTCCCATCCAACATCCGAACCCAGCCCCGATGAGCCTTCCCGTCTAATGACAGATATTATGGAATTTTTAAATTTTGCGGAAATCCAATTCGATCTCTCTGCAAATGAGCCGGGCGAGGAGGAGCCTGAAGAATCCGCAATAACTCCCATTGAAAATCCGACGCCAGAGGGCAAGAATCCCTTCAAGGCCTTTATCGATCAATTAGAACAAGAAGGAAGAATATAAGTATCAATGTCCTTGTTAATAGAATAAGCGTAAGCATGATAGAAGTTTATAATGATTCAGATAAACAGCTTTTCTCCCTTAAAACCAACGAATCCTTCCCGACCGACCTGTAATACTCGGCTGTGGCCTTCACAGGCGTCCGATTCGGTTTATTTTGGCGCAAAAAGGAAAAACAAAGATGAGAATATTGTTCAGCTGAACAAGGCTGCAAAATACTTTTTGCAATACCTGGTGGAAGACAAGATGGGACAGCCGCAGCAAGTCCGCCAGGACCGTTATGACCCGATGAAGGTGCATTTTGTTTTTGCGCAGAACAATGTTACGATTACGGCTCATTTTATTGTCGCCGGGGATCTCACGACCATTGTGCTATCCAATGATGATGCGGCAGATGAAAAAGCCCCAACACGCATTGTGATGCAATTACAAGACACCGCGTTAAATGAGGATCCTTTTCTGCAAAGGGGGCGAACAACGCAGCAGAATTTGCTCGCGCGGGCTGCAAGCTCGTCCCTGTCGCAGGATAAACTATTAATTACTGCCTATGGCAGATATAACCACATTAAATTTGTTGTTAGTAATGATGAGTCAGAAGATCCCATCTTAAAAACCAGCACGCCCGTTTCATCGGATGTAACACAAGCCCTTCAAAAGCTGGCGCAAAGCATGGAAAAGATTGAAAATAAGGTCTCTTTGTTGATCAATCCTGGCAAAGCAGCAATATCTCCTGTCGAAGAGGAAATGAATCCGGTTGACCCCGAACGAGACACTGATGGACTTTCCCCACAAATTAGAGATTTCCTTTTGTCACTCCAGCCCAAAAAACCTTAACCATAAATTAAAAAATTCATATTTGTATTGATATTTAACTTGTTTTTGAATAAAATAACCGATTATGCGCATACAAAGTATTTTTACAACTGCCAAACCCGGTAAACCAAGCCCTTCCAATCGTGTCGGCTTACAGCATCCTGCGCTTTATAACGCTTCTTCCACTGCTCCTGTGCCGGGAGGGGATCGAGTGACCTTCTCAAGCCAAAGGTACCGAGGGGGCATGCAGGTTGCCAACGACGCTATTCTGCATCTTCAACAACTTTTCGGCACCTGGCTCCAGGATGCCGGCGGCTTTTATGACGATTCACCAGACGATGATTTTGGTGTGTATGCCAAAGATGTCGAAGCGGATCCGGATGTAGAGGGTAAATACCATTTCATTATGTCGGATGGTACAATCTATACCGTATTTTTCCGGCAAGATCCGAAGGGCCGGGATGATATCGTGATTACCAGCGACGAGCGGGATGGGGAATATGCAGACTTCTATCTGCATTTAACCCACGACGACCTGGATGGGCTTGAATTGCGAGAAGAAGAAGAAGATTTTGCCCAAGAAGCGGATGAGCCGCCCAACCCAATCGATTCAAAACCATTCCGGCTGCCAGGTGAGCTGGATGATTCCGAGACGCTGGATTTAGGGCTACCTTCCGATCTCAGTATGGGCATCCATGGCAAGCCGATTCTGCCGGATTACGACCGCAAAAGCGATAAAGGCTCACATCGGTTCCATCCGGCCACGGTGATAGAAGGACGGTTTAATCGCCAGGAGTTTGCCGTAACAGCCACCATCCCTAAGGATTATGCGGAAGAATTGGGTAAAAGCGGCCGTAAGCAATATAACAAGCAATTCAGCAATTTATATAACAAAATTAATCTGTTTTTTGAAGTCCTCGAAGGCCGAATTTATGAGCATTATGACGTGGATGAACTTTCGGATGACGAAATTAAAACCCATGAGGCGGCATACTTAAGTAACAAACCCCAAGCTCACCTCGGAAAGCCTGCTGCTAAAGAGCCAGTACAGTCACAAGGGGAAGACATAAAACTGGACGAAGAAAGGCTTATAAGACTACTAAAAGGCATTCCATTTGATGGCCTTGGGGATTAAAAGCTGAGTAGTTTGGTGTGATCAATAAAACATTCTTATTCATGTAGTAAAATATAATAACGATATCCTTCAAACGATTGTTCCGGTGTTGCCGCATCATAAGGGATGATAGTACCACTCGAGGTATCCCTTCCCGAACCAAGGAAGCTGATTTTGATGCAACAGACCAGACATGTCGCCAATCCTGCCCAGGATGGCCCTGCAATGGAATACATCCCCTTTCACGCCAAATCAATCGAAAACAGCCTTGAAATTTTGAATAGCCGCCTGAGCGGCTTGAACGACGCCGAGGTGGAAAGCCGCCGCCAGCAATACGGTCGAAACGAAGTTAGCGGCGCATCCTCCGGGATGGCGCGAAAATTATTCATGCGCCAGTTTAAAAGCCTGGTGGTTTTACTGCTGCTGGCGGCCGCCATCTTCTCCCTGCTGATGGGTCAGCTTATTAGTGGTTCGGCAATATTAGTAGCGATGATGATTAATGCCACCATTGGGTTTGTGACGCAGTGGCGGGCGCAAAAAGCCATCCTGGCTCTGGAAGCCTTCAGCAACCCGGTTTGCACGGTTCAGCGGGATGGGTTGAGCCAGCGCATCAACGCATCGGAACTGGTGCCGGGCGATATTCTGGTTTTCAGCAATGGGTTGGTCGTCCCGGCGGATGCCCGGCTGATCAGCAGCGAGAATGTCCAGGTGGATGAATCCGCCCTGACGGGGGAGTCCGTGCTGGTGATGAAGGATGCCAACAGCCTGCATATCCCGGATGAAGAGATTACCGAGCAGAAAAATATGCTGTTTGCGGGCAGCACGGTTAAAACCGGCAAAGGGCAGGCCTTGATTACCGCAACCGGCAAAAACTCCCATATGGGACGCATTGCCGCGCTGGCCAACAGCGCCCAGCGCCGGGACAGCCATTTGACCCGAAGCCTGAACCGCATGGGCCTGATGATTTTCTGCGTGGTTACCGTGTTGTCCGCATTGACGGCGTACCTGGCCTATCAGCAAGGGGCGCCGCTGGTGGAGATTATTACCATCGGCATCGTGTTGATTGTGGCCGCCGTCCCGGAAATTTTGCCGGCCGTCGCGACATTCATCCTGACGTTGGGGATTGAGCGCATGTCCCGTGAGAATGCCATTGTCCGCAACCTCCACGCCATCGAAGCCATCGGCAGCGCCACGGTTATTTGCACGGACAAGACCGGCACCTTGACGGAGAACACCCTGTCCCTGCATCGCATTTACCTGCCGGATACCGGCGTGCTTGAATATAACCCCAAATGGGCCGAAGCCAAGGATGTCCCCAATCGCCAGGTCGAAGAACTGCTACGGATTGGCCGCCTGAACAACACCACTATCCTGGATGGGGTTCGCAGCTTCATCATGGGCGACCCAATCGATGTTGCCCTTTACCGGGCAACGCCTGCGGAGTACGAGTTCGGCTATAACCTGGTGAAGGAATATCCGTTCGACTCCAGTACGATGATGATGGCCACCGTGTACCACACCACGGATGATCGCTATGCCTCGATGATCAAAGGCGCGCCGGAACGCGTGATTGAAGCCTGCAATTACTACCTGGGCGGCGATGGCAAAGTCCACCCGCTGGATAAGGACAAGAAGGTCGAGTTTTTGCTGGGCAACCAGGATTTGGCGATGGACGGCACGCTCCGGGTTATCGGGTTTGCCGAGAAGCCCATGAAATCCGCGGATGAAGATGCATTTAATAACGCCGTCTTTGTCGGCTGGGTCTGCCTCATTGACCCGCCAAAGCCCGGCGTCCAGCAAGCCATCCGCAAATGCCAGGAAGCCAACGTCCGCGTTATTATGATTACCGGCGACCAGAAAGCCACCGCGGCCATGATGGGCAAGAACCTGGGCATTCTGCCGGAAGGCACCGATGTCTGGACGCGCAAGGATCTCGATAACGGCGTGGAGTCCATTCCCACATCGGTTCGCGTGTTTGCGCGCACCCAGCCGGAAGAAAAGCTGGCGATCGTCCAGTCGCTTCAGGCCGGCGGCGATATCGTGGCCATGGTTGGGGACGGGGTGAATGACGCCCCGGCGCTCCGCAAAAGCGATATTGCCATTGCGATGGGTATTCGCGGGGCCGAGGCCGCCAAGGAAAGCTCTGACATCATTCTCCTCAACGACCGGTTTGAAACCATTGCCCTTGCCGTTCTGGAAGGCCGCATCCTGATCAACAACGTCAAGCTCAGCGTGGAATACCTCCTCAGTTGCAACTCCAGCCTGGTGATGCTGATGGTGATCAGCGCGCTGCTGGGGTTTGGCCTGCCGCTCAATGCCCTCCAGATTCTCTGGCTTAATATTATAGTTGTTACCATCCCTGCGTTATCCCTGGCCTTTGAGCCGGGCAACCCGGCCAACATCCGCCAGCCGAACCGCTCCTATAATCAGGGCCTGCTCTTCAAGGAACATATTCTCCTGGTCGTCCTCTGGAGCGTGCTGCTGATGGGCGCAGGCTTGGGCGTCTTCCTGGTGTCGCACAAGGTCTTCAATCACCCGCTGGAAGTGTCCAGCACCCTCTCCTTTACCACGATGGCGCTGGCCCAGACGCTGCATCTGCTCAACATCCAGGCCGCCCATGCCGGTGGCAGCAAGCTGGAATTCCTTACTGAAATCGCCAAAGTCCCGTTGACCTGGATTATTCTGGCATTGACCGTCGGGCTTCAACTGGCGGCCGTTTATATTCCCGTGCTGCATCCCGTGCTGGGCACGGTTTCCCTGGAGCCGCTGCTCTGGTGGATGCCGCTGGCCTTTACCCTGGGGATGATGGTGGTTTCCCTGCTGGTTATCCGCAACGACAGCTAGCATTCTTGTCCTGGCTTGGATTAGACAGCCCTTTCCGGGAAAATGGGTTCGTTCGTCCAAAAATGAAAGTCAGCAGGCCATGCAACCCAACATCCGTATCGGACAGACCTTCTCATTTGAGATTACGGTAACGCCGGAGATGCGTGCGCAGTTTGATGGACAGACCGTCCATCACCTTTACGGCACCGCAGCGATGACCGCCCATATGGAATGGGCGTCCCGACAGCACATCCTGCCGTGCCTGGACGAAGGCGAGGAAGGCGTTGGCGCGCATATCGAGGTTCGCCACCTTGCGCCGGTAGCCATTGGGGAAATCATTCGCATCGATTCCGTTGTGACAGGGGTGCTGCCCCGTCGTGTGGTTTGCCATTGCACCGCCTGGCACGGCCACAAAAAAGTCGGCGAGGGAAAAGTCATTCAGGCCATCTTGCCTCTTCGGCAACTTCATGAAAAAATAGCCAGCATCCCGTCATAAGGATGTTTCGGATATAGAGGGAGGGCCCGCAAAAATGGCAGTAAAATTATTGGCTTTGTACAAAAAACCGGATGACGTTGAGGCATTCGACGACCATTACTTTAACGTGCATGTGCCGCTTACGGAGAAGATGCCCGGTCTTCGCAACGTGGAATATCAAGTGATTACGGGTTCGCCCATGGGTAAGACAGACTACTATTTCCTGGCCGAATTGACGTTTGATGACATGGACGCCCTGAACGCGGCGATGGGATCCGATGAGGGCAAAGCCGCCGCCAAGGATTTGATGGGGTTTGCCGGAAACCTGGTTCACCTGATGATTTCCGAACCTGTGCCCCAAGCCGCCGAGGTGGTGTAAATGGCCACCGCTGAAGCACAGTCGGAGAATCCGGTTTTACAAGGGCAGGATGCCAGTGGATTTGGCTTTACCCACATTATTTACGAGAAGTATAACGGCCGCGCCAAAATCACCATTAACCGCCCGCATGTCTACAACGCCTTCGACTACCAGACGTTTGAGGAGATGACGGCTGCGGTTAAGGATGCCTCGTTTGATGACAACGTGGGCGTCCTGATCCTGACCGGCGCAGGGGACAAGGCCTTTTGCACCGGCGCAGACCTGAAGGAGCAGAGCCAGTATTTTCTCAACAAGCCCAACGACTACTGGAAATGGATGGGCGGCTTTATCGACCTGCATGACAAGCTGCGCAACCTGGGCAAGCCCTCCATTGCGCGCCTCAACGGCATGACAGTCGGTGGCGGAAACGAGCTGAACATGGCGTGCGACCTGGCCGTTGCCGCGGATGATATCTTTATTCGCCAGGTTGGTACCGCGCGGGGCAGCGTCCCGGCGGCGGGCGCAACCCAATGGCTGCCGCTCATCGTGGGCGATCGGCGCGCGCGGGAAATCCTCTGGCTTTGCGAGGAAATTCCAGTGCAAAAAGCGCTGGAGTGGGGCCTGGTCAACCAGGTGGTTCCGCGCGCCCAACTGGATGAAGCCGTGGAAGCCATGGCTGACAAACTCCTAAATAAGTTGCCGGAATGCATCCGCTATACCAAGCAGCAAACCAACTTCTGGCGCGATCTCTCCTGGGGATCCACGATTTCGCACGCCCGCGACTGGCTGACCCTACACAACATGTCCTATGAAACCTATGAAGGCACCCGGGCATTTGTCGAGAAGCGCGGCATTGACTACCCCGAAGTCCGGCGCCAAGTCACCGGGCAAGGTGCGCCTGCACGTTTATGGGGAGAAAACGGCAAAGCGTGCCCTCAATGTAATGCCCAGAATCTACCTTCCCAGTTTCGCTTCTGCGGGGCGTGTGGCAGCGCTTTAAGCTAGCTTCCACTTTTGCCTTAATCTATATTTGCTTCACTGCCTGGCCGATTCATTCTGCCAGGCAGTGAATCTGTTGGTGGCAATCCTGAAAATGGCAGAATTAGCAACTAACAGGGATTGCTTTCCTCCCAGGGATAACGATTTATAAATCCGACAACCGGCTAGGCAATTTCCCATCTTCAGGAATGTTACCTCTGACATATTCAGTTGTGTCTGAATCATAGGAGAAGAAAAATGATAAACGCCCTAAATAGTCGCCCACGCTTTGGCTTTAGCCCAATCAAGCTGGAAGGCAACACGCACGATGCGCTTGCGAATGAGGTGGTTTCTTATATAAAAGGGCAGATGCCCCAAGGGACACCTTCTCAAATGGAGCCTGCTCAAATTCCAGGCCAAGGAAAATCAACCTATGTTATTGCACCAAATGATGCACTAATGGGCCGAGCTTTATACGAACTTAGCCGAAACAGCACTGTTTACCCAGGTAGTAAGCAATATTTCCAGGGAAAGCTTGAAGCATTTTTGGCGAAACATTCTGTATAACCCAAATTATTTGGATTCTCAAAATCACCAGCATGTTCTGGTGATTTTGTTTTGTTTCGGATACAGTGAAAAATCATAGAGAGAGTCAGTGCAGGGAGGGATTTTCATGAGCAGCTCGGCGGCCATGCAACCCCAAATGGATTTATCGGCATTCCAGTTTATTATTGCCACGGTTGACGAACAGGTGGGCGTCATCCAGCTCAACCGCCCGGATAAACTCAACGCCATCAGCATCCCGCTGATGATTGAGCTGGTGGATTGCCTGGACTGGATGGACAAAAGCGACGATGTGCGCTGCATTATCATTACAGGAAACGAAAAAGCGTTTGCCGCCGGCGCGGATATCGAGCAGATGGCAAAGGCAACGACGATGGAAATGCTCCTGCTGGATCAGTTTGCCCGCTGGGATCGGATCCGCAAGATCCATAAGCCCATCATTGCCGCTGTGAGCGGATACGCGTTGGGCGGCGGCTGCGAACTGGCGATGACTTGCGACATGATCGTGGCTTCAGAAACAGCAAAATTCGGGCAACCGGAAGTCAATATCGGGGTGATTCCCGGTGCAGGCGGCACTCAGCGACTGACGCGGGCGGTTGGCAAGGCCAAGGCCATGGAAATCATTCTGACCGGACGTATGGTGACGGCAGAAGAAGCCCTCCAATGCGGGTTAATCAACAAGGTCGCCCCGGTGGAGCTTTACCTGGAAGAAGCTAAGGCCCTGGCAAAGGAGATTGCCGCCAAGCCGCCGATTGCAATTCGGTTGGCCAAGGAATCCATCCTGAAATCGTTTGACACCACGATTGAAGGGGGCTTGGATTTCGAGCGGAAAGCCTTCTACCTCCTGTTCGCTTCGGAAGACAAGCAGGAAGGCATGAACGCGTTTCTGGAAAAACGCAAGCCGCAGTTCCAAGGCCGATAAGGAGGTCACTGTGGCAAATAAGAACTATGAAAAACTGATTTACCAGTTGGAGGCCAATGGCGTCCTCGTCCTCACCCTGAACCGGCCTGACAAGCTCAATTCCTTTGATGATGACCTGAGCTTTGAACTGATTGAGGCGCTGAAACAAGCGGAGAAGGATAAAAATGTCCGGGCTATTTTGCTCACTGGGGCAGGGCGGGGATTTTGCGCCGGCCAGGATCTGCAAAGCCGCAGCGTGTCCCAGTCAAACGGCACGGCGCCGCACCTTGGGGACTCCATCCGTAAGCGTTACATGCCGATTATCCTCAAGCTCCGAACCATTGAGAAGCCCGTGGTCTGTGCCATTAACGGCGTCGCCGCCGGCGCGGGCGCAAGCATCGCCTTTGCCTGCGATTATCGCTTTGCCGTGGAAGAAGCCAGCTTTATCCAGGCGTTTATTAAGGTCGGGCTCATCCCGGATTCCGGGGCTTGCTTTATGCTGCCGCGCCTGGTGGGGTTGGGCCGCGCCATGGATCTGATGATGACCGGGCGCAAGGTGGATGCGGCGGAAGCACTCTCCATTGGCCTGGTTAACCGGCTTTGCCCGTCGGACAGTTTGATGGCGGAGGCGATGGCATTTTGCACATCGCTGGCGGAAGGGCCCACCAAGGCGTTTGGGTTGCTGAAGCGGGCCGTGAACAAAGCCATGGATACCGATATTGAGGCATACTTGAATTACGAGGCCGACCTTCAGGAAATTGCGGGCCGGACGAAAGATTTTAAGGAGGGTGTTTCCGCGTTTACCGAAAAGCGGGCCCCGGTATTTTCCGGACAATAAGTTTAGCAGAGGCAACAGGAGGGATCACCGATGTCAATGGCAACCACCATCAGCGAAGAAGAATTTTTAAAGCGGATTGCGGCGGGCGAGAAAATCGAAGCCAACGACCCTATGCCGGAAGAGTATCGAACCCATTTGATTAACCTGCTGGAAATGCAGGCTGATTCGGAACTGTCCGGCGCATATGGCTATATCCCCTGGATTGAAAAGGCCCCGACCATCCATGAGAAACTGCTGGTCGCGCAGATTGTGAAGGATGAGATCCGTCACGCCTACGCCATCAACAAATGCCTGGAAGAACTGGGTATCGATGTGGAAGAGCGGGTGCGGCAGCAGGACTTTGCCTACCGCCTGACGGAAGATGACCAGAATATCGGCAGCGAAAGGTTAAAGGCCGACAAACGGGTCAATATCTTCTATTACCCGATTGAAACCTGGACAGATTTCATCATGTTCAACTTCTGCATGGATCGCGGCGCGGGGCATCAGTTGGAAGACGCCCTGGAATGCAGCTACGCCCCCTGGGCACGCGCCATCAACCAGATCTTCAAGGAAGAGATGATGCATGTGAACCACGGCGATCAATGGGTCGAGCGCCTTGCGAAAGACCCGGCGACGCGGGACGAGGTTCAGCAGGCATTGGACAAGTGGTTTAACCGCACGATGAATATCTTTGGCCGCCCCGGTTCCAAGCGGAACGCACTATATCGTAAGTGGGGCCTGAAGAAGCGTGACAACAACGATGTCCGGGAGTCCTTCCGCCAGGAGATCGAGGAGAAGGTTAGCAAGGTGGGTCTCAGGATGCCGGAATGGACGCCCGATTATGAAAAAGCCAGCTAGCAGCGTCGGTATCATCGGCGCGGGCACCATGGGCCTGGGGATCGCCCAGGTGGTTGCCCTGGCCGGGTACCAAACCGTCCTTTACGATGTGAATACCGAGGTGCTGGAGCAGGCGGTTGAGAAGCTGTTTTCAACTGTTAGCCGTGCTGTTGAGCGCCGCAAGTTGCCTGCGGGCTCGCTGGAAAAACTGAACCGCACGCTTCAGACGACGACTAATATTTACGAACTCGGTGAGAACCTGGATCTGGTTATTGAAGCGGTTCCGGAGGACATGGAACTGAAGCGCAGCCTGTTTCAAAAGCTGGATGAGGTTTGCCCGGCGGAAACCATCCTGGCCAGCAATACCTCGTCACTGTCCATTACTGCGCTGGGCGGCGTCACGCATCGGCCCCAGACGGTGGCCGGGTTGCACTTCTTTAACCCGGCGCCGCTGATGAAGCTGGTTGAGGTGGTGCGCGGCAAGGAAACATCGGAAGAAACCATTGAGCGCCTTCGCGCCTTTGCAGAGTCCCTCGGAAAGACCTCGGTGGTGGCCAAGGATACGCCTGGGTTTATTGTAAACCGGGTTGCACGTTCGTTTTACACGGAAGCCATCCGGTTACTTGAGGAGGGCGTGGCCGATGTGGGCACCATTGACCGGATTATGCGCGATGAGGGCGGCTTTGCGATGGGCCCGTTCGAGCTGATGGATCTGATTGGCATTGATGTGAATTATGCCGTATCCCAGTCGGTTTATAACGCCTTTTTTCAGGAGAGCCGCTTCAAGCCGCACCCGCTACAGCGCCAGATGGTGGAGGCCGGTTATCTGGGCCGGAAATCCGGCAAGGGATTCTATACGTATGAGCAATAAGCAGCTGATTTTCATTTCCAATCAAACCCAATTGATTTCAAATTGGGCAAAAACCGCAGAGGTCGCCGGGTTCCATGTTCAGCTCGCAGCGGATGCAAGCCAACTGGATAATGAGGCGTGCCAGCAAGCCCATGCCGTATTCGAATGGCTGCCTCTGAACCGGAAAAAAGCCTTCTGGGAAGTGCATGAAACTGCGTTCCCTGAGGATGCCATCATCTTTACGGCTTCACACGAGTGCATGGTCACTCGGATTGCCGCCAACTTTAAGAATGGCTGCCGTGTTGTGGGATTCTCTCCCGTTGGGCTGCATCGCTCCGCTGCTACATCCATTCTCACACTGGCAGCGCCGTTGCAATGCACCGTTCATGTGCAGGAAGCGGCGAAAGCCCTCTTGCTCCAAATGGGATGGCAAACGGAGTGGGTAAAAGACACACCCGGTCTGATTGTTCCCCGGATTTACGCCATGCTCGCCAACGAAGCGGCATTTGCCCTACAGGAAGGCGTGGCGTCTGCGGAGGATATTGATACGGCGATGAAGCTTGGCACCAACTATCCGTTAGGCCCGCTGGAGTGGGCGGATCAGATCGGGATTAATACAGTCGTCGGCATTTTGGACGATTTGTGGCACGCTTATAGGGAGGCGCGATATCGGCCCTGTCTGCTGCTGCAAAAAATGGCCATGGCCGGACAAATCGGAAAAGCGTCGGGGCAGGGATTTTATACATATGAGCCCTCCGCTGCGCCGATTGCCGAAGCCACCGCAATGCTGGACAAGATACAGGTAGAAAGCCACTCATGAAATCATCCTTACTGGAACCCGTTGTGATAGTTGACGCCGTGCGCACGCCCATTGGCCGCTACGCTGGCGGACTGAGTTCGGTTCGGCCGGATGATATGATGGCGCTGGTGATTCGGGCCATTCTGGATCGGAACCCGGCGCTTTCTCCGGATGAAATTGAGGACGTGCTGGTGGGCTGCGCCAACCAGGCGGGCGAAGACAACCGCAATGTCGCCCGGATGGCGGCCTTGCTCGCCAAGCTGCCGGTGTCGGTATCCGGTGGCACGGTCAACCGGCTCTGCGGTTCCGGCTTGATGGCGGTGAACCAGGCAGCCCAGGCCATTGCGCTGGGCCAGGGAGATATCTTCATTGCCGGCGGCGTCGAAAGCATGAGCCGTGCCCCGCTGGTCATGGCGAAGCCGGACGCGGCGTTTCCCAGAGGGGATCAAACAGTGTATGATACGACGCTGGGATGGCGGTTTACGAACCCCAAACTGGCGGAGATGTATTACCCATATGCAATGGGGGAAACCGCGGAGAACGTTGCAGAGCGCTACAACCTGACGCGTGAGGAGCAGGACGCGTTTGCCTGGCAGAGCCAGCAGAAATACAAGGCGGCGCTGGAAGCCGGAAAGTTTGCCGATGAAATTGTCCCTGTGGTTATTCCGCAGCGGAAGGGAGAAGCGATCACCCTCTCCGTCGATGAGCATCCCAAGCCGGAAACGACGCTGGAGAAGCTGGCCACCTTGAAACCGGCCTTTCGCCAGGGCGGTACGGTAACGGCCGGGAACAGCTCCGGGATTAATGACGGCGCATGCGCGCTTTTGCTGATGCATGAGGACAAGGCTTCTCGGCTTGGCCTGCAACCGCTGGCCCGATTCAAATCCACTGCGGTGGCGGGCGTGGATCCCGCCTGCATGGGGATTGGCCCGGTTCCTGCGACACAAAAGGCACTGCAACGGGCGGGGTTAACCGTGGATCAGCTGGATTGCATTGAACTGAACGAAGCATTCGCGGCGCAAAGCATTGCCTGCATCCGCGATTTAGGTTTGCCGGCTGAGAAAATCAATCCCAATGGCGGCGCCATCGCGCTGGGCCATCCGTTGGGATGCAGTGGCGCGCGTATCCTGACCGCGCTGGTGCATGAAATGAAACGGGAACCCGGCATGCGGTACGGGCTGGCTACCATGTGTATTGGGGTTGGGCAGGGTATTGCCACGATTATCGAAAAGGTGGGTTCCTGATGAACGCCATTCCCTCCAATACGGCAACCCGGTGGCCCTTGGCCCAGGCAATCCGCGAATTGGTCGTTCAACCCGGCGTGGTGATGGCGCGTTATCACCGCGATGAGCTGCAGCATCCCGATATTCTGTTAAAGGCGATGGTGTTTATCCTGTTTTCGGCGCTGTTTTTTGCCATCACGTCGGTTCTCAGTTTCCCGGCGCTGCAAGCCCAGGTCGCGTGGCAAATGGTTATCCGGTTTTTCTTTTTCTTTGGCGGCATGCTGCTGGTAATTCCCATGATGACCATTGCCTGGGGCGCGTTGTCTAAATTCGGCAGTTGGTATTTAAACTTAACGGTTCCAGCGGTCAAGGTCATCGGTGTGGCTGGCTTGGGGACGCTATACTTTGCCCTGATGTTCCTGGTCGCGATCCCCTTGCATTTATTGCCGCTGGCGCCGGCGGTTTTGCAAGGCCTGCTTTTGGGGCTGCAACTCGGGGCGATTATTCTGAATTTCCGGCTCTTTATCACGGCTTATCGTACTTTAGGCGAGGTGAGCTTTCGAAAAGCCTTGCTCGTGAGTCTGTTTCCGCTGATCATTATCGCCGTGGTGGTTGGGTTGACCCAACTGCTGACCTATTTTGCCCTGCACCCGCATGTGTAAAACGCATTTCGTATTGGTTTCATCAAGTTAAGGAGGATGACCGATGACACAAACCTATAACCTGTTTATCAATGGTCAGTTTGTCCCGGCGGAATCCGGCGAGACGTTTGAAAGTATCAACCCTTACAACGGGGAATCGATTGCCCGGTTCGCCCGCGGCGGCAAGGCGGATATCCACAAGGCGGTGCAAGCGGCCAGAGTGGCCTTTGACGAAGGGCCGTGGCCCCGCATGTCCGGTGAGGAGCGCGGGCAATACATCCGCGCCCTGGGCGAAAAAATCAGCGACTCTTCCAAGGCTTTGCTCCCGTTGGAAGTGGCGGATTCCGGCTCCACCATCCGTAAGGTGCAGGGGGACTTGTGGTTATCTTCCAACCAGTTGAAATACTTTAGCAAACTGGCGTCGCGCACTATGGAGCGCCAACTGGAAGACTTGTCCAAGCCGGGTGTGAGCAACAACTACACCGTGCGTGAGCCGATTGGCGTGTGCGGACAGATTATCCCGTGGAATTTCCCGCTGATGATGGCCATTTGGAAACTCGGGCCCGCGCTGGCCGCAGGCTGTACCCTGGTGTTGAAGCCTGCGGAGGAAACGCCAGTCTCTGCGATGGAGCTGGCAAAAATGATTGCCGAGATCGGGATTCCCCCCGGAGTCGTCAATATCGTGACCGGGTTTGGCGAGGAAGCCGGCGCGCCGCTGGTCAACCACCCCGATGTTGACAAGATTGCCTTTACCGGCTCAACCGAAATCGGGCGCAAGATTATGTGCGATGCATCAGCCGGCATGAAACGGGTCACCCTGGAGTGCGGCGGCAAATCCGCCAACATCATCCTGGAGGATGCCGACCCGGAGATTGCGATTGACGGATCGCTGTATGGCGCGTTCTTCCATGCCGGGCAGTGCTGCACCGCCGGTACCCGGTTGCTGCTTCCCGAATCGAAGAAAGATGAATACCTGGAACGGTTGGTGGAAAAAGCCCGTCAGATTCGCCTGGGGGATCCGATGGACAAGGGCACCGATATGGGGCCGCTGGTTTCCAAGAAACAGCAAGAGCGCGTGCTGGGATATATCGACAAGGGCAAGGCCGAAGGCGCAAAAGTCCTTGTTGGTGGCGGGCGCCCCACCGGCGCGGAAACCGAAAACGGCTTTTTCGTGGAGCCCACCATCTTCGGCGATGTGGATAACAGTATGACGATTGCCCAGGAAGAGATCTTTGGCCCTGTACTCAGCGTCATCACCTACAAGACTGAAGCGGATGCCGTGCGCATTGCCAACGAATCCATGTACGGCCTGGCCGGGGCCGTGTGGAGCCGGGATACCGATCGCGCGGTGAATATGGCCAAGCAATTGCGTACCGGCACGGTCTGGATCAACGAGTACCACCTGGTGAGTGAACGCGCGCCCTTTGGTGGCTACAAGCAATCTGGCCTGGGCCGCGAATTGGGGCCGGAGAGCCTGCACGAGTACACGGAGATCAAGCACATCCACGTGGATGAGCTGGGCAGCCGCGAAAAGAAATTCTGGTACGACACGGTGGTTAAACCCGGTAACCTGGTCAAATCCTGACTGGCCAAGTATCATAAAGTCCGGTTTGTCGTTCGTAACCGAGCCTGAACGAGAAGCTCCCGCTTTGATTGCGGGAGCTTTTTTTGAGACCATTCTAACCTTTGCCTTGTTATGGTATAAAATCGCTTACACAAGTAAAAGGGTTATCCCAAAGATGATGATTCCGCCTCAAACGCCGCTCATGATGCAGAATTGGCCTCCAAGGCCCCAGCAAGCCCTACCGCCGACAATCAACTATTTTTATATGGATCAGCCGGTTGCAAACAAGGCCGTTATTTTAAGTCTGGCAAACCGCATCAACCAATTACAGGCCCAGCTTAGCCAGCAGGCACAACAATTGCAAAAGGCACCTACTTTGGTGGAAAAGCCAGACAATAAGCCATCCATTTCCTTACCAAAAGCGGCTGTGCTAGGTGCCTTAATAAATGGGGTGATATCTTTAACAGGATTTTTGCTAGTGGGATTATTCGCTCGCGATAAAACCCTCACCAAAATTGCTGCTGATAATCTTCTTTCGTCTCCTATCCGTGGCGCGATATTCGGCACACTCCTCGGCTGGCTTTTACGCAAGTAGAATTTCAAAAGAAACGAGGAAAAACCCATGAAGCCGATTACCCCATTCTTATGGTTTGATACCCAGGCCGAAGCGGCTGCGCGGTTTTATGTCTCCGTATTCAAAAATTCCAGGATGGGTAAAATCACGTACTATATGGAAGATTGGCAAGGCATGGCCAAGGGCACGGTCATGTCGGTTTCCTTTAACCTTAACGGGCAGGATTTTACGGCGCTGAATGGCGGCCCGCTTTTCCAGTTCAACGAAGCCATCTCCTTTGTGGTGCCGTGTGACACGCAAGCGGAAATTGATGACCTATGGGAAAAGTTGACTGCGGATGGCGGCCAGGAAGTGCAGTGTGGTTGGTTGAAGGATAAATATGGCGTGTCCTGGCAGATCGTGCCTGCCATCTTAAATGAACTGACCGATGACCCGGAAAAAGGCGCCAAGGTGATGCAGGCCATACTGGGGATGAAGAAGCTGGATATTGCCCAAATTCAGGAGGCTGCCAAGTAACGCTTCATTTGGGGGCAAAAAAAATCGCATGGGCGTAGTCACCATGCGAAATGAAAAAGCAATTAGAGATGAGAATTACTCGGAAACTTCAACCATGCCGTGCCGCTGGGGAACGAAGGACAGCGGGAACATGGTGTGGGCGTTGTACCGGGCCCCGTTAAAGATGGCGCCGTTCAGGCGGACATCCCGCAAGTCCGCGCCCCGCAAATCCGCGCCGGAAAGGTTGGCGCGACGCATGTCACTTCCCATCAAGTGGGCCCTGGAGAAGTCTGCATTGGACAGATCCGCATTGCGGAAATTGGACTCCGTGAGAATGGCCTGGTGGAAGCGGGCCCCTGCCAGGTTGGAGCCGCGAAACTGTGAGCGGGACAGGTTCTGGTTGGTAAAGTCCTGGCCAATAAAGGATTCGGCCATGCCCCTATTGGGGACATACACTTCGCTGTCTCCTAGGAAGCGCTTGCCTTGAACGCCGGTATAACCGCCCATTGTGATATTCGATTCGGTCTGGATATTTGTGCTTCCGGCGGTAATATTGGTTCCGGCGTCAGCTGAGACGCTATTGGACCCGGTTGTAATATTGGTCTGCGCTTCTGCCGTCATGGCCAACTGGAACGATAACGCCATGGGTATGATGAGCGCCGCAAGGTGTTGTTTTTTCACTTCAACTCTCCTTAATCCCTACAGTAATGTGCATCAGAGGTGATTGTGGCCTCATCATAGCATTGCGTTCGGGATGCGCCAAGGTGGATTTATTTTGCGGAAAGTTGAATTTATAAAAGGGTGACTTTTTTCTTTTCTCAGTACGCTGCGCCTGCAGGTAAGGGTTTTGTGCCGAGCGAGAGAGGCGTGCGCGATCAAAACTGAGAAAACAAAGCCATTTTTTTCACTATGGACAGATTGGATATGGGATTCCGTCTCCGTTTATTCTATTTGTCAGTGAGACGCTTCAGGCGATTGGCAATCGTCCTCGCAGTGACAGGGTCTGTAGGGTTATAAAAAATGAACGAACGAAGCCATTATACCGATTCATTCCCGATGCATTCGTCCTTGATAGCATGATGCCTCAACCGGGTGGGGTTGAGGTTAAAACGGGCTTGAATTTGGTCGTGATCAAACGGCCTGGGTGCGCCGTTGCCCAGCTTGGATTGATTCGACTGGTTTGCTGATAGCGTTGCCATTTTCCAGTTCGACCTGTGCAGGATAATGGTGCTGCATCAACATCAATGTTATTCCCACTTAAAACGCTGGCTAAACCTGGCTTAAGACAATCTTAAGATCTAGGGTTGTAGTGGCGGCATTATATCGATGTTATCCAGATTCCTTTGAAGAAATGCAAGCCTATGAGGATTTTTGAGCCGATCTGTTTAACCTACGTGTTTACGTATAAGGCTCTGGAGTGAAGGTTTGTATTAACCCCCAGATACTTTTGTAAGCCTGTGGTCAATGGCTCATTTAATGCCTCTTGAGGGACTTTTTCGTAATGCAATGGTTCTTACGGCCTCTGCCAGCATGCCTATGGCCACCGCTTGCCTGTCAAGTCTTTGCAATAAATTGCTTTTAAAAACGATCTTAATCCTTCACAGACGAGGATAAACCCATGTTGATACGATCTATGACTACAAAGAAAGCCCGCTAAAGGTTATCTTCATTAAAAGGATCCCAATAAAGAATGTGACGGTGAGAAAATGTATTGACGCCGCGATAAAGAGAAAACCGAACTTGCCCAACATGGAAAGTGGCCTGAACCATCGATAAATATCAATGACAAGGGCCGCAAAGCCTCCAATGTAAAAGATGCCCAATCCCGTAATAATAAGCCACAACAATAGATAACGAGACCAAGGGTGCTTATCGATCAAATAGTAATTCTCACGGGTTTCAATCGGGAGGGGATAATGAATGTCTACATACAATGCGAGAAGGCAGAAAATCAGTGTTGCAATCAAAACGATGATGACACACTGGAGGCGAGCCCAAACCAGTCTTAACCAGTGATACAGAAGATTGAATGGATTATGCATTTACGTATAAGGCTCTGGAATGAAGGTTTGTATTCACCCCAGGTACATGAAATCCTGTGGTCAAAGGCTCATTTAAGGCCTCTTGAGGAACTCTTCCCCTTAGTGCGAGGGTTCGTACAGCCTCTGCCAACATGCCTATGGCCACCGCTTGCCTGTCGAGTCTTTGCAATAAATTGCTCGGGTTTCCGGCATCCAACTTTTTCGATCCGAAACCTTCGCTGGCCAATAAAAGGGCATCGTTAATATTCGCCCCAACCGTCCGAATGTGGGACGTATTGCCAAATCGGGCCTGAACCGGGGATATTGCCTTCATCATCCATTTCTCTCCTTGCAACATAACACAGCACCCGCAAGGGGTTATCACAATGAATGCGCTGAAATACAAAAATTGCGTCTAGAAGACGATATTAATCCTCTAATGTCGAGGTATCTCCTTCGGGTAAGCCAAGATCGCGGGCTTTGAGGAGGCGGCGCATAATTTTGCCGCTGCGGGTCTTGGGCAGGCTGTCGATGAATTCGATCTCGCGCGGGTAGGCGTGGGCCGCCAGCAGGTTGCGCACAAACTTCCGGATGTCTTCCTTCAGCGCGTCCGAAGGGGTGTAACCGTTTTTCAGCGAGACGAAAGCCTTGACGATCTCCAGGCGCTCCGGGTCCGGCTTGCCGATGACGCCAGCCTCGGCGACGGCGGGATGCTCGATCAGGGCGCTCTCCACTTCAAACGGGCCCACGAGGTGGCCTGCGGTGTTGATGACATCATCCGAGCGACCGAAGAACCAGTAGTAACCATCGGTGTCCATCGAGGCGCGATCGCCGGTAATGTACCAGCCGTTCTTGATCTTGGACTGGTACATCTCCTCTTTTTTCCAGTAGGTTCGAAAGAAGGAGGGCGCCGTGGGCTTCAGCGCCAGGTGGCCTTCCTCACCCGCAGGCAGGGGGTTGTACTGCTCATCCAAAATCCCAACGGTTACGCCGGGATGGGGACGCCCCATGGAGCCGGGCTTAACCGGCATGCAGGGGTAGTTGCAGATGTGCATGGCCCCGGTTTCGGTTTGCCACCAGGTATCGTGGAAGACATGGCCCAGCACTTTCTGTCCCCATACGACGGCTTCCGGGTTTAGCGGCTCACCGACGCTGAGGAGATGGCGCAGGCTGGATAAATCGTAGTTCTTTACAATGTCGTCACCGGCCTTCATCAGCATGCGGATGGCGGTGGGGGCGGTGTACCACACGGTGACTTTATGATCCTGGATGACGCGATACCAAACATCGGCCTTAAAAGGGCCTTCGTAAACCACGGAGGTAGTGCCCCAGGCCCATGGGCCGAACATGCCGTAGGAGGTTCCCGTCACCCAGCCGGGATCCGCGGTACACCAGTAGATGTCGCTTTCCGGGTGCAGATCCAGCACGTATTTGGCGGTGGCTGCCTGGCTGATAACGGCATAATGCCGGTGAACAGCCCCCTTGGGCTTGCCCGTGGTGCCGGAGGTATAGTGGATGATGCTGTAATCGTCCTTGTCGGTATAGGGCACGTCAAACGTATCGGGGACATTGCGGGTTTGCTCGAAATAGGAGACTTCGTTCGGCTGGTAGTCCGTGTATTCGTCCTTGCGATCCACGATGATGACCTTCTCCACGGAAGGGCATTCGGCCAGGATGCTATCCACCCGGTGTTTGAGGGATGGGGACGTGATGACAAATCGGGCTTCGCAATCCTGGATGCGATCCTTGATGGCCTCCGGGCCAAAGGCGGCAAACAGCGGGCCAACCAAGGCCTGGGCCTTTAATGCCCCAAACACAATAATATACAGCTCCGGGATGCGCTCCAGAAACACAAACACGCGATCGCCCTTTTGCAGGCCCATGTTTTTAAACATGTGGGCCGCCTTGCTGGTTTCGCGCTTCAGGTCGTTAAACGTGTACACTTCCTTTTTGCCGTCCGTGGCTTCCCACACCAGCGCGGGCCGCTGCATCACCTCTGGCGGGTGATCATCGATACAGATGGTGGCCTTGTTATACCCGTTGGCGCGAGGCAGTCGCAATTCCTGTTCGGTCTTTTCCCAGGCGTAGGTTTGCGCCATCTCGTCATAATCCATCATATTGGGCTTTACAGCCACATCATGCATCGGCGGTTTCTCAATGGTTGGATAATGTGTTTCGCCTGCCGTCGTTGTGCCACTCATGCGTTTATCTCCCTTCCCGCTTTAAAAAATAATGGAAGCAACAAATGGAAGAATCTGCGCAATGCCTGCCGATTGGAGCAGGGCCGTTCCCTCCCTGCACCCTCCCTGGGTTTTCCTCTTGGGCCCCGGCTTGGGGCTGCGCCCGCCTTGGAAAGAACATTCCGTCTGTTCCTCTCCCATCATCCATACGATTCGAACACTTCTATTATGCCATATCTCATGCATCATCCTTATTGAAACCGCATTGAATATGTCAGGATAGCCTCTTCAACAAGTTGAGCTTTAGCATTCGGCCTGGATTTTCGATGCGCCCAAACCGTAAATCAATTGTAACAACCGATCGCTTCAGCCTGTTTTGTGGGGCTATGTTTAATATACAATGCTGATTTTATGACAATCATAGTGGGGCTTAAAATTTGAGAATCCAGTTTCCAACTTCTATAACCGCGGTTGCAAAAGCAAACGTTAATCAAAATCATGCAGTTGCTACGCAAACCTCGACATCGGGCTTATCCCGAGATGAATTCAGGTTTGGCTCGATGGGAGCAGCTTCTTCTCACCCTGCCCGTGGAAAAAAAGCTCAAGCAGCCAGACTCACACCCATACCGCTTGGAGAGACGGTTTATAGAAACCTGTATGCCTCGCTCCTTCCTGTTATTGAAAAAAACTGGAATCGCTTGGTTGAGGCTAATGCATATGCACAGCAGCATCAACAGCCCCCAGCAAACTTTTTTGCAATAGAGGAAGAACCTGAACTAGTTCCTGCCAGACAGGATGTTATTGGTGTTTACATCAATGCAGACAAACCTGATGAAGGCGACTTTGATTTACGCTATCTTGGCAGAAAGGTTAATCAGGATATTCCCCTGATTGAGGAGATCGGCATTTTCGATGGCTTCCAGATGCCCTTGGAGAGGGAACTCCAGCATCCTCATATACAAGGACGTGGGATACAACAAATCCTGTATCGGCATCTTCCGGAATTGTATCTGGCCGAAGAAATCGAGCGAAAAGGGATTACCGGTCACGAAACACTGCATGGGTTTCGTGAAGAAAAAGGGTATGACCGGGCAAATCAGCATACTATCGCTCACTTGATTTCCGCAACCCTTGCAAAAGGAACACCGGTTACGGATCGTTCAGGCAAACCGGTCCATAGCATTGTTTATATCGGTAAGGGAGATGACCGAGAAAGGGTTTACCTGTTCCCTATTGAACTGAATTATGACAAACGGAAAACCGGAATTGCCATGCCTAGCGGTATGGAATTAAAAGGTATTCGCGTTATTCTTGCAATGAGGCCGAATGATTCAACGGCTTATCTGTATTCAGCTTACCCCTATGATAAAGTACTGTCAGATCATCGGTTTAGGGAGGCCACACCTCGAGAGCTTCAGGCGGCTTCCGGTTTGCCGCGCTAACGAATCCTTTCTGCTTTAAAAAACCAACGCCCATCCGGAATGGATGGGCGTTGGCGGGTTTGGAACGAGGATAATATGGCGGGAACTAGCTGGGAATCCTGAACGGTGAGTCGCTGCGGTCGAACTGCTGAACCAGACCGCCCAACGTCCCGGTTTGGATTGCGGCTGCGGCGACCGTTGGGATTTCGCCACCGTTGGCCTGGAAGTCAACATCCATATTAAATATCGGCTTTTCTTCCTGGCGGGCCTGCAACCGCTCAATATCCTTCTGTGCGGCTTCGACCTCGGCTTTTTGGCGCTTGTTCGCCGGTGGTGTCCGCTCCTGGATGAAGGCCTGCTTCTCGGCGATGTCCCGTTGAGCCAGGATTTCCTGGATATCGGCGGGCATTTTGCTGCGGTAGCCGGGGCCGTACTCTTGCAGGTAGGCCAGCTCCATCTCTTGCAGTAGCTTGGCTTGCTTGGCTTCGGCGGCGCGCAACTGGCCTCTGGCTTCATCCAGGGAAACAATGCCACGGGTGGGTTTATCCACTTTGATCATCTCTCGGGTTTGTTTAACAAGCGTTGCTTGTTGCTCCTCTGCGGCTGTCAAGTCCAACAATACCTTTTGAGCGGTTTCCAGCTTCGTTCTTTCGGCTTCGCCCAGGTTGCTGGCGTTCTCGTATTTTTTGACGGTTTCTTCAGCTGCCGCTTTCTTACGTCTTAGGGCTCTGACTTGATTGTTCACTTCCTGCAGCTTACGGCCTGCCTTGGTATTATCAATTACAGCTCTGGCTGCGTCCGATTTCTTGAGCGCCTTTTCCGCTTTGGCAATCAAGCCGTCATCGCCATCGATTTTGGCTTTGCGGGCGATACCCTTATCCAGCTCTACCTGCAACCGGATGGCCTGGTCAACATCGCTTTGGGACAACCCTTTACTCGTATCTTGCAACAAGGCATCCAGTACCTTTTGGTCTTGGGTAGAAATCTTGCCATTGTTTTTAGATGCATTAGCAACAATATCATCAAGCGATTGCTGCTCCAAAGGATTCAGCTTGTTTTTAAGTTTTGCCATTGCCTTATCCAAGCTTTTCTGAGTTGATTTGTTCTGTCCAGTCAGTTTGCTGGATTCTTGCTTCAGCTTGGCTAGGCGTTTTCCGCTACTTGTATTGGCAACGTCGGCATCCAGGTTGCCGGCGCGGGCTTCCTCGGCGGCAACTTTATTGCGCAGGTTGGCCACTTCCTCCGAGGAGTCGGCATAGCGCTTCATCGCGGCTTCGGTTTTGGGCAGGCTTTTCAGCATTACGTCGTTAATCTGGGCCTGCTTGGCGTCAATCTTGGCCTGGATTTCGTTTTTCTTGGTCGTGGTGACGGCCTTGATTTTCTGCTCCTCAAGCTGGGCAATGTCGTCGTTCAGCCGCTTAATTTTAGTCTGATCCTGGGAAGCGAGCTTTAACGTTTCCGCTTCCTGGTTCATACGCTTCATCTGGCTCTGGCGATCGGTTTCAAGTCGCTTTAACTTTTCTTGCAACTGGGTAACGCGCCTGCTGTTGCCGGCCTTGCGGGCTTCGGCGATGTCGGCATTCACTTTTTTGATATTGCCGTCAATGCCTTCCAGCACGGACTGAGGATTGGAGAACAAGTTCTTCGCCGACAGGCGGAGTTTGCCGATGTTGGTGGCGGAGGTGTCTTTCATCACGCCAAAAAGGTTCTTGCCCGTGCCAACCACTTCGCTCTTGCCGGTAATATCCTGCCACAGGCGACCGAACATGCCTTTGTTGCCGGCATTGGTGGTTTGGATCGCGCTGTTCTTATAGAAAGAGCGAATCCCGAAGATGGAGGTCAGCATGGCCACGGTGTTGGAGCCAATCCCTCGGATGGCGTTCTTCGCCCCTTCGGTATCCCCTCTTGCGGCTGCGCCCATTGCGGACATAAAGCCGGTTGCAGCGCCAAAACCACCGGTCGCAATGCCAAATGCGGCCAGGAAGGGCAGTACGGCCGGCCCTGCTATCGCGATCAACGCGCCGCATCCCAGCATGGAGGCGATACCCGGCAGGCTGAATATGCCTTTCAAGGTATCCACCACGGCGCCCTTGGCAAAGCTGGAGACGACATCGCCGAAGGTCAGCTTTTTGGGTGGTTGCTGTTGCAGCAACGACGAGATAAATTGATCCTCCAGCGCGCTGGCAGCGGATGATTGCTGCGTTGCAGGTTGTGGCGCGGGCGGCGTTGCAACCGCTTGCGGGTAATAAGCCTGCTGCGTCGGGAAACCGTAGCCGTAAGACCCTTGCGCCTGGCTAAAGCCCGACGTGGGTGGCATGTTCCCGTTTTGAACATTCCAATAACTCATACGCGTTAAATCCCCCCTATGAAATTATCCCCGTTCCCAAGGACAGACCCCGAATGATCATAGATCTGCCTGTAATTGGATAAAAACAGCCGCGTTAATTTTGTTGCTACTTTTGCAGTAGATGTATTTGACAATAGGTTGCTTTACGGGCGGATAACCGTATACAGCCAAGATGCGCATTTTGGACTTGTCCTGCCCAACCCTTTTGTCTCTCCCTTGCAAAAATCGGCAATCTGCCTACACTTCGTTTGCAACCGATACGGTGTCCTCCAGGGAGACGATTTTTGTGCCTTGAGTCCTCGCTTTTCACCAGTCTGCCCGCTCCCCGGCCGATACCGCGGTAGCTCCCCGTGCAACGGGAGAAGAGAAGTGATTCACCGGAGGCAAGGTCTCTCATGGGTATGGCTGCCAGCCAAGCGCGCTACCTGCTGCTCACGTCGCGAAAAAACGACCTGGAATTCACGGGCCAGCAAATCAACCAGTCGCGGATGCAACTGGCCAACATTACCAACCAGTTGTTTAATGTGGCCACCACATTGGATCCCGACTCGCGAGAAGCGGTTGAAATCCAGTTACGCATCAACTCCATCCAGAGCCTGGACGAAGCCCTGGAACTCCAGCTGCGCCGGGTGGATACCCAGCAAAAATCCGTCCAGACCGAAATTGAAGCCGTCCAAAAAGTCATCGATAAAAACATCACCCTGACCTTTAAAACCTTTGCATAAGGCCACATCGAAGGGAGGATGCAAAGAAGGGAACGCTTTTCAACTTGAGTTGATTAAATTAAACCCAAACCAAAATTAGTCGAAATCAATCCCAGGCAAGAACGCACTGCCAAAGAAACAACGAGAAAGAACAACCAACAACCAGCACCCTTGCAAATAAATCCACCAAAAGGCCATTCCAAGGAGGAAGCCCGCAATGAGTTACAAGAACTACTCCGAACTCGTCATCCTCGATAAACTCGGCAAATACAGCGGCCAAGCCAAGGCCGACCTGTTTGAGACGTATGACCAGATTCGCGACTTGACCGTGTCCGGCCCAACCATTGGCGGTAGCGGCCTCGGCCCAATCGGCAGCTTCCTGTTTAAAATGGCGCAGATGGTGTCCGGCTCCAGTTTTCTTCCCATTATGGGCAACCAGTCCATTAACATTCCCGGCACATCGTATTACAGCCCCATCCTGCCCGGCACAGGCATCCAGCCCGGCGGGCAATCTTCATTCGGGCTCGGCCCGATGGCGCAAATCGGCGGCTTCCCGCCAGCCGGATCCGCGGCGCCACTGGATATCAACGCCATTCTCGGCTCTGTCGGCACCGGCAGCGATAAGCTGGATTTTAGCGGCATTGGTGATACCAACTTCCCGATTGAGCAATTTGGGATTGGCGGCGCTGTTGCCGGTGGCGCTGCCGCGCTCAGCACGCTGGCGGATGGCCAGGTTGCCGGGGGTGCGTCTCCCATTGGGGCCGGCGCCGCAAACGCCGTAGGCGTGGGGGCGGGTTTGATGGGCGCCGCCGGTTTCGGGCGGAACCAGGTGCTTCCTGCGGCAGGCATTATCAGCGGGATTGGCGGGCTGCTCACCACACTGGCCCCCATATTCGGTAAGGCGGGTTTGGCTGGAATGGCCACCGGCACTATCCTGTCCGGGCTTTCGGGTTCCGTGCTGTCGGCCTACCAGCACGTTAGCAACCGTATTCTGGTGAATGCGGACACCATCCTGACCAGCAAGGTGAAGAACCTGGAAACCGTGGTCAAACAGCTTGAAGCCCAGGAAGAAATCGTGAAGAAGCTGCTGAAGGACTCTCTCGAAGGGGACAAGAAAGCGCTTCAGGATTTATAGGGGTATGGGTTGGTTTGAGAAAAGTTTGTTGGCTGCGCAAGGGGCCGTTCCCTCCCTTTGCATCCCTTCCCCGTATTCTCTTTTGGCCTCGCTCGCTGCTGACGCAGCTTCGCTCGGCCGTATTGACATTGCCATGATTGATAAGGACACTATTCTATTCGTATATAAAGCCTTTTACAGGCGTAACTTTCAGACCGGGTTCAAATTAATCTGGCCGAGCGCAACTGCGTTAGCAGCGATTGAGGCCGGAAAAAGAAAAAGGGTCGGTGCAGGGCAGGAACAGGCCCTGCGCAACCAGCAAGCATTGCAAACAACCCAGCCCTACGAGGTCTAACCCATGCTTGGCATCTACCTGAACAGCCTGTACAACCTGATCCTCCACGAAAACCCGCTGGCGGTGATGACGCGGCGGAGCGTCACCATTTGCCGGGCGCTGCTCAATATCCGCAGGAATATGGTGCTGGCGCGATCACGATACCAGATGCTGGACACCCGATACCGCACGATGGAATCCTATATCGACCATCCAACGCCGCACACCCGTCACCGGTTCGATATCACCCGCTGAGATCGGGGCGCGGGATACTTATCGGCCCGGTGATGTATTGCCTGAAGGAATAAACAACCTACAGGGCGAATATACGGTATAATAAGTGCAACATACCGGTTAAGATTTGCGGATGGGAAGTATACGGATTAATGGGTATACCGCTGACGACCTCAACGCCTGCAACGGAAGCTGAATTACTGGACAACGTGTCCTTGTTGGGGCGAAAAAACGAGCTGCGACAATTAATTAAACTGCTGACCCTGTGCCGCACCGGTCAGGGGAAAGGCGTCCTTGTCTCCGGGAACGAGGGCATCGGGAAGAGCGCCGTGCTGGAGACGTTTATCGATTTGGCCGAACAGCATTACGGCAGTTGCGTGGTGCGGATTAACTGGCCCCAGCAAATCACCGCCCAGACCTTTTTTGCGCAGATTGTGGCCCAGATCATGTCCCTGGCTAACGGGGTAATTCAGGATGCGTTGCACGAGGCAAACAAGGTGCTGCATCCCTTGGGATTGAACTGGAACCAGGGTGACCTGGTTCGAACCGTGGCGTTGCTGCGCTTGCAGGAATCGATGAGCGGGACGCAACGCGCCGCCTTGGCGGAAGAACAACTGACGCAGACGATTTACAGCGCGATTCCCTTTTTCAAACGTTTAAACCCCGCTATCAAGAGTGACATTGCCACCTTATCCAAGGTGTTGCTGAACCCGTGGGTCACACTGTCCGTATCGTTGGCCAACCCCATTAACCCGCATGTGCAGCAGGCGGTGCAATTGGTGGAGCGTATTGCTGGGAATCTCCAAAATACGGCGCGCCAGCTCTCCGGTGGGCAGGCCTTTCAGTCGCCCATGCTCACGGATTCCCTGATGACGCCTGCAATCACCAGCCCGGAGGTGGTTGACCTGTCCCCAGCCTCGTCCGATGATGACATTTCCGAAGAAAGCGAGTCTCTGACGGACGATCCCAATCTGGTTTCGGTACAGGATGTTCAGGCGGCGCTGATTAACCTGCTGGTCTTTATCAATAGCGCCATCCGCGGCCAACAGTCCGCTTTTATCCTGGTGGTGGATCAATGGGAGATGCTGCTGGAGGCGACCGAGCCGGTCCGGAACGATATTCGCGGCATGATGAGTGAAGTGCTGCGGCAGACCGTTGAGCAGCGCGACTTCCGTTTGCTGGTGATGCTGGCTTCCCGCTGCGAGCAGGAAAGTTACGTGCTGGGCGGCAGCCTGTACAACGCCCTTCGCACCAAGTATCTGATTCCGCCCATTAGCGGCGGTGTGCTACAGAAGCACCTCAAGGAGTATTTCAAGGAAATCGGCGTGCAGCCGGACGACAGGACCATCCAGGAAATCATTCGGCTTTGCCAGGGAAACCCGGCATGGATGAAGCTGATCATGAATATGATAGAAACCGATATGATCCAGAATGGCCTGCATATCCTGGATTGGGATACCTATCAGGAACGGTATGCCGTAAGCCACCCCCAAGACTTGATAGACTTGCTGTTTACCCGTCTTCAACTGGGTTTTGTGGGTGAGGAAACCGTGTTTCTCAAGACGATTGGCCGGCTTATCGGCCGGTTCCAGGCTGGAACGTTTAGCCGAATGGAGGCGCAGAATGCCTTATCCGGTATTCAGCAGGCGGGTGGAATCATTTCTCGCTTGCTGGACGGCTTGCAGCAGCAGTATTTTCTCCAGCCGGATGGCCGGTTGCCCGGCGAGGGACGCTTTCGCTTTACCGGGCCGTTTATGCTCACCTACCTCAAGCAGAAAAGCCAGCCGCTACAGGAAGATATCCCTGCGGCGGACAAGATTGCCTCGCTCCGGAAAGTCTTGCCGCTTTCCATCAAGTCCGGCGAGCTGACGCGTGAGAAGACGCAGGAGTTCCTGTCCATGGCGTCCACGCTGGATAACCCGGAACTCACCGAGTTTGTGGAAACCACCTTGATCGACGCCGTTCATCAGCCGGATGCAACCGCAGCAATAAAACTGTCGCTCATCGAGAGTATGGGCTTGTTGAGTTCCCCGCCGGTCATCGAATCCATGCTGGGCATGCTGGACGAAGAAGATGCCAAGATTCGCGAGGCTTCCTGCAAGCAATTGTCCGGGTACTTAGGCAGGGTTGGCCTGCCCTATCCCAAGCCGGTCATTATCCAGGCTGTGTTGAAGCTGACCGGGGATGAAGATAACGGTGTCCGCAAGCAGGCTTTTCAATGCCTGGCCCAAAGCAGCGGCGAAGATAGCGCCGTGGTGCCCGCCTTGATTGAGGCATTGGAGGATGAGGCAAATATCGCCATACAGCAGCTTTGCCTGGATGGCCTGGCCATCCGCAAGGTGAAATCGGCCCCGCTTTTGAACAGGCTGGCCGGCATGTTGGAAAAGACACGGGATACCGCACTGTTCAAGTCCATCGTTCGCGTTCTGCAAAACTACGAAAAGGCGGACGTTATTCCGATCCTGGAAGGCTACCTGGACGGACATGCGCGTAACAACCAGTGGGCTGAAGTGCTGATGCTCCTGTTCCAGATGGATTTGAGGGCCGCGCTGCCTTTTATCTCCTCTTTCCTGTTTATGCCGGATCAGAATATCGACGTGAAGCTGTCAATCATCAAGCGCCTGGGCTCCCGGCAAAACCCGGATGTCGAAAAGATTCTGATATCCATCCTTAAGGAATCCGTCCATCAGCCCATTCCACCAGAGCTGCGCTGGATGACGATTCGCAGCCTGGGCTGGATTGGGCAAACGCGCGAAGCGTTACAAGCCTTGGAGAACCAACGCTTCCTTTGCCATAACGATGACATCCTGAATCAGACGTTAACCAGCGCCTTTCGCCAGATTTCGGAACGGATGCCGACTAACGGGCATAATGGTGCCAGCGAATCGAGCCAGCCGATTAGCACTGGGCAGTATCTGCCGGTGCGGCTCAACCCGATTGAGGTGGCCGAAGTGGAGCTGGTTGAAGAAACGGAATCCGGGGAAGAAACGGGAGATGCGCAACCTTCCGATAAGAAAGCCGATTACATCGACCTGATTGCAGTCAGCAACGACAATTAATGGTTATTGGGCCGCCGGTGCGACCTCTGACTGTTGGGCCATCCGATGACGCTGTTCCTCTGCGCGCGCTTCAACGTATTCCGGCCATTGTGCAATTTCTTTCCCCAGCAGATCCAACGTTTCCGGCTGGATGTCCTCCCGATTGAGTTTGTCTTGCTGGTAAAGCACTGCGGCCCCAAGCGGCGTAATCCAGTAGCCGCGTTGCCGGCCTTCCGTATGGTGGACGACAAGGCGCATCTCCTGCAATTTGGTTAAGGCTTTCTCAGCGCTAGAAGGCAATACCAAAGCGCGTTGCATGGCAAAACGGCCTTCCAGTTTCCTTCTTTCCGCCTGTAGCACTTTGGCGACGGCTTCTGCGGTGCTGGACTGGTGGATGCCTGTTTTGCTCTCGGCTTTTTTGAGTTTCCTGCCATTCCATCCCTTATACATTTGGACATAAGCGGTACGGGTGGCCGTCAGGGCGTCATTCAGTCTGATGGATGCTTCCTCGGCCTGGAGGGCTTTCTGCAAGGCAGCAACCTTGGCGTTCAGTACCTTTTGCGTCACTTCATCAAAGAGGGGAGGTTGGGCTACCGAAGCGGACTGTTGTGCAGCGAACCGGAAAGACACTTCATCCGGTTGGTTACGAATCAGAATGCGGCTTGCAGTTCCCATGGCCGAATTGAGACGCGCCTGGGTCGGGTGGATCGGACTGACTTGCATGGGCTTTCCCTTTTTTTGGAATGATTAAACCCACTTATCATAGGTAAAGCAGCCGCAGCTGAAAAGGGATCGTCTTGAAATGTTACAAGCAATAAAAAAGAGACAGCGCCCTGCAAAACGAGGCGCTGTAATGGTTAGGAACATGGAGTTTTTGGCTAAATTTGGCGCTTACCGGGCAAAGTCATCAATCATTCGCTTAATATCTTCCTTGCCCTTGCCGATTCGTCCCTGGATTCGGCCGTACAGTTCGTCTTCCTTACCCTCTTCGTAGGCCAGATCATCGTCGGTGAGATCACCGTAAGCCTGCTTCATCTTCCCCTTGATTTCGTTCCATTTGCCTTTAAACTGTGTCTCGTTTGCCATAATGCCACCTCCTGTAGTTGATACTTAGACTATACCGTTTCAAAATGCCCCACGGCAATCAGTCAACCATCTATAATGGCCTGTCGACTGTCTAGTGAACAGTCCGCCGTCCGTCTAGCCGTTTGAGGTTACTGGGTTTATCCCATTGATTAGCGCATTAGACTTTGTGAGAATACTATTATGAACGGCCTGAAAGACCCTATTATTCGTTTTCTGGAACTCATTATCCGTTGGGTGAGGATGGATCTGTTTTTTCCATCCCTCATTGCGCTGGCTTCCGCCTGGTGTTTTATCGACGTGGCGGCGGATGTGTATACGCGCGACGACATCACCGTTTATGATGAGTGGATTGTCAGTCTCATCAACCAGGTTGCGAATCTCTATCAGACCCGTTTCGTCGTTATGATTACGGATTTTGGATCGGCATTGACCATTTTTACACTGCTGTTGGTCATTGTGGCGGCTTTTACCTTGCTCAAGCGCCGGAGAGACGGCTTGTTCCTTTTTCTCTCAACGGGTATCGGGGCATTGCTCACCGTTCTAATCAAGGAGCTGTTTTACCGGTCGCGCCCGGTGCTGGAAGCCCCGGTTCACCAGGAAGTCGGGTACAGTTTCCCCTCGGGGCATGCCGCTATTTCCACCTGCTTTTACGGTGCCCTGCTTTACTGGTTTATCATCAATACCCGCAGTTGGGTGCTTAAGGTTATCACCGGGCTCCTGGTCTTTAGTTTGGTGATGACGATTGGGTTAACGCGCATTTACCTGGGCGTGCATTATCCATCCGATGTGCTTGCCGGTTTTATGCTTGGGCTATTCTGCCTCAATCTCAGTATTATCCTGGTTTACAAGCCCATCCCGATTTCATTTAAACGCTGGCCCGTTCGCCGGAATCTTCAATCGCAATAATGCACTAAGCAAGGCTATTGAGAGAACGCTCAAACTGATCCAGCTTGGATACTGGCGGCTTCTGGATATCTATGCCTAACATGTGGGGCTCATGTTGGATTAAATACCGCAGGGAACGAAGAAACCCACCTACAGCTGCCTTAGCTTGTTGCGGGGCAAGACTTATTCCTAAAGACTTTTGAATAGACGGGTTTGCTATCAAGTCGCGGATAGAGGCTTGCACTGGGGGATCTGCTGCATGCTTGTTTGTGAATGAGACCGGGACGTCCAATTGGGTCGGATCACCCAGAAACTCATCCGTTCCAGGGGCATCCACCAATGCTGCTGTCAAAAAAGCAGAGGAACGCTGTTCTGGGCCAACATTATGTGGCATCCCATGCGCACCTGTGTTTGCCAGCGCTTCCGCCTCAAGCTTTTCCCGAATGGCAAGCGCCATGACCTGACGAACTTCATTGACGCCTGCAAATCTCAAAGTTTGACGATTTGCAAGGGAAGTGACTTGAAAAACCATCGTTACATCCTTTCTCAACAATAAATTGAAACCCTGACTATAATACGGCAGTTAAATAATTACAAACTGTTCTCTCTCGCAAATGCTATTACAACGGGCTTTATTGCTTCAGGAACGTGTAACCCCCCTTGAGCATCCGCTTCGATAAGGCCAACTCGCTGTAATAAAGCTGAGACAGGTTCAGGCAATTGAAGCGCTGGTCTATCGACCTGCGCGGCCAACATGGCGGCCGCCTGGATCGGCAGGTCATCCTGTCGGGTTGTCCACAAATCTTCCAAAGATTGCTTAGCCCGGTCTAAAATACTGGGTTCAACCGGTTTGCGTTTACCAAACGCTATTTTGTCGGCTGCCAGAGTGGCCGCATTTTTAATTCATGCATTTCATTTTTACGGGGCACGGTTCCGCCACAACGCGCCTGTAGGTTGGCGGTAAAAACCTTCATCCTGGCGGATGGCTGAAACATCACACGATCCATATGCAAATAACTCCCATATTCTCACAACATCACTTCGAAAAATCTCCCAACGAGATATACCCTTGTAAACCCAATGAAGCGGAAAAAATGCCGCCTTACAGAGAAAAATAAACAAACTTTTACAACTATATAAGTAGCAATAAAGGTTAAGGGATTAACACCAGGTGAATTAATTCCATATCGTCGTAATCCAGCCGATCCGGTTCGGGGTAATGATACCCTGCTTCAATTTCCAGTGTGTTCTGGCCGGATTTGAGAAGATGTTTGGGGATTTTGATGGCGATGTTATCCCCGTTGACCTGTAACCTGGCAATGATGCTGCTATTGATTTTGATGAGCAGGGGTGATGCGGAATTCGGCGTCATGCTGCCGCGAAGCATATGCTCTAGCGGGGTATCCAGCCCAATGACGCTGCCAATCCGCAAGGTTGGGTTCTCGCCCAGGGAAGCCGGATCGATTTTGAAGGGGATACGGATGGCAGGGCCGTCCGGCGGCTTGCGGAATTTCAAGGCGGCGCTGGAGTAAGGTGAAAAGCTACCATCGCCCAAGTGCCGTAACTGGTTGTCCAACACCAGGCGCTGGCCTTGTTTTTCCAGCCGTATTGTAAACGTTGGGGGCGCATTCTCCGTAATGCTCAGCGAAAAAGGAGCATAGCCCGGCTTTTCAATACTCATAATTACCGGATCCCGGCCTTGGTAAAACGGCACACGATACCGGCCCTGTTTGTCCGTGCGCATGGAGAAGCCGCGATCCGGGACTGTAACCTGCGCCTCCGGTATGGGGTGCTGGGTTTGCGAATCAATCACCTGCCCCTGAAGCATATCACTCACAATTTCCGCCTTTTTCTCGATATGCCCTTTCAGGGTATCCGCAGACAGTGCTGCCGGATGGCCCAGCAAAAGCATCAGCAACGCCATGCCGGCGCATTGAGGAAGGCAGAATCGCAATTTCTGAGACGACATCAAAGCATTCTCTCCATAGGCCTTACTAACAGTGTGACTTATTTTGGGGAAAACACATGGGTTATTCAAACGAAAACCTGCATGCGAGCAACCGGCACCGTCAACGATCCCTTCTTCAATGGATTCCCCTGGAGGCCGAAACTGGTTACAATCAGGGGACGTTGAGTAGTGACAAGGAAGGGCCGATGATCCAGCAGGTGGTGGCAGCGCCAAAGCAAAGCGGGGTAGATGAAGGGCTCGTTTTTGCGCAAACCCATCAGTTGGGATACGAGATTCCGGTTTTCGTCAGTCCGGATATCCTGGATCAACCAAACGAAGCCATTTTGGAATGGAAGCAGAAGATTTCGCCCATTAGAGGCATGGTAACGCTGCATGGCCCGGTTTACGACTTAAACCCGGTGAGCCTGGATCCGAATATTGCGGCGGCCTCCAAATTGCGTTACCAGCAGGCGGTTAACGTCGCAAAAGCTTTAGGGTGCCGTTACTTGGTGGTGCATTCGCAATTCAATACCATCTTTTCCGTCGCCCGTGTTAAAACCGAGTGGATGAACGCCACCATCGATTTCTGGCAACAATTCGCCGCCGAATGCCTACAGGATTCGCCGGGGTTAAGCATTGTGCTGGAAAACTTTATGGAAGAAGAGCCCGGTCAGCTACGCGCCATGGTCGATCGGATCAACCATTTGCAGATTAAGGCATGCCTGGACACCGGCCATGCCAACATTTTCTCCAAGGCTTCCGTCAATGCCTGGCTGGATGAGTTGGAACACCAGTTGGTCTATATCCATTCCCACAACAATTACGGCCACGAGGATGAGCATCGCGGTTACAGCTACGGCACGCTGGATATGGAAGGCTTTATCAACCACCTCATTCAGCTTCCGTACAAGGTCACGTTAGCTTTGGAAATCTTCAACCAACCGGAACTGGAGGAAAGCTACCGCATCGTGCAGCGCTACATGGCCATCCAACAGGAAAACATCCCCGAAAAGACCTTTTTAATTTAATTTGAACCCAGCAAGTAAATAAGCATTGACCTTATATTGCCGCGCGCAGCGGCGTAGCCGCAAGCGAAGGCAAAAAAACTTAAGGGAGAGTGCTTGAAGCCGCCAACAAGCGGCTTCATTTGGAAAGAAGGGCTCCCGGCTCTGCGGTTAGCAGAGATGGGATGAAAAGGCCCTGCTCCAACCAGCAAACATTACCACTTTATTTAGATTAATATCCCTTAATATGATATCCGGCATCCACGTGGATGACTTCGCCGGTGATGCCGCGGGACAGGTGGCTTGCCAGGAACAACGCGGTGTCGGCCACATCGGAGGCATCCACATTGCGACGCAGCGGGGCTTTTTCCTTCATCGTGTCCAGGATAGCCGAAAAACCGGAGACGCCGCTTGCAGCCAGGGTTTTAATCGGCCCGGCGGAAATGGCGTTAACGCGAATGTTACGCGGCCCCAGGTCTTCCGCCAAATAACGGACGCTCATTTCCAGCGCGGCTTTGGCGACGCCCATCACATTGTAGTTGGTCACCACTTTTTCGCCACCCAGGTAAGTCAGTGTAATCACGCTGGCACTTTCAGCCTTCTCCATCAGGGGCAGGGCTTCGCGGCAAACCGCGGTCAGCGAGTAGGAGCTGATTTCCTGTGCCAGCAGGTAACCTTCCTTGGAGGTGTTCAGGAACTCGCCGGCCAATTCTTCTTTCTTGGCAAACGCCACACTATGCACAATGCAATCCAGCGCGTCCACTTCGCCGCCCAGGCTTTGGATCATTTCCTTAATCTGGGCTTCATCCGTCACATCACACGGGTACATCAGCACATTTTCCATGCCGTCCACCAGGCCGTCCAGGTTCTTCTTGAAGCGTTCTCCCTGGTAGGTAAACACCAGCCGCATCCCGGCGGTGGAGAGCGCTTGCGCAATGGCCCAGGCAATACTCCACTTGTTGGCAACCCCTAAAATAAGGCCGGTTTTACCTTTCAGTAAATTCGACACGGGCGCGTGGCTCGCCGTTTCCTTGTCCAATACCTGGGTCATTGCGTGTTCTCCTATGCCTCACGTTATTCCGAACCGCTTCATCATAGCCGGGAGGAGGCTGGATTTCAAGCGCAAGGCTTTACACACCTCC